>DAOMWV010000146.1:0-7679 GCA_035436725.1 Hyphomicrobiaceae bacterium | reverse complement strand
GTCACCAACAAGGCCGAAGGCCGCGCCGCCGAAGCCGGCATCCTCGACGCATTCCGTCTCGGCCTCGGCGAGCCCGTGCCGATTTCCGCGGAGCACGGCGAGGGGCTCGGCGATCTCGAGAGCACGATCCTGAAACGGCTGGGTCTCACCCCGAAGCCGAACCGAAAAGGCCGCAGGCGCCGTGCCCGTGACGAGGCCGATCTTCCCCTCGAAGACGCCGACGACGAGGCCACAGCGCCCACAGACGACGCCCCGTCGCGCGCAGTTCGTGTCGCCATCATCGGGCGGCCGAATGCCGGCAAATCGACCCTCGTCAATGCACTTCTCGGCGAGGACCGCATGATCACCGGCCCCGAACCCGGCCTCACGCGCGACTCCGTCGCAACCGACACCGAATGGAACGGCCGGCCGGTCAAGCTCTGGGACACCGCCGGCCTCAGACGCAAGGCGCGCATCGACGAAAAGGCTGAAAAGCTCTCCGCTTCCGACGCGATCCGCGCGATCAAGTATGCCGATGTCGCCGTCATCCTCGTCGACGCCGAGCGGCCGCTCGAGCAGCAGGACCTCGTCATCGCGGGCCGCGCCATCGACGAGGGCCGCGCCGTCGTCGTCGCCGTCAACAAATGGGACCTCGTGGCCGACAAGCAGAAAGCACTGCGGGACATAAGGGAATCGGTCGCCGAACAGCTCGCCCAGGTGCAGGGCGTAGAAATCGTAACACTGTCCGCCCGCTCGGGACGTGGCCTCGACAAGCTCAAGTCTGCCGTACTGCGCGCCTACGACATCTGGAATACCCGCATCCCGACCCACAAGCTCAACCAGTGGCTCGAAGCCGCCCTGTCACGCCACGCCCCGCCCCTCGCCTCGGGACGCCGCATCAAGATCCGCTATATCACCCAGGTTTCCGCCCGCCCCCCGACGTTCGTCGCCTTTTCGGCCAAGGCGGCCCGGCTGCCCGATTCCTACGTCAAGTATCTGGTCAATGGCCTGCGCGACACGTTCGACCTCCCCGGCACCCCGGTCCGCTTCAATCTGCGCAAACCGGACAATCCCTTCGACGAGGAATGACACGACCCGCCGCGGTAACTTAACCATCGCGTTTTTTTTACTCGCCTTGAACGTCGGAGATCGTTACGCGAGTGCGCCGAAAGAGACGATCCGGCGAAACCCCGTCCGGCGTTCGAGGAGGAGTGAGAGTCCGTGCTCGTCATGCGTATCGTTCGTCCCGTTGCCGCAACCGCTGCGGTCCTGGCCGGCCTTCTGGCAGTGTCATCGCCCTCCATCGCCGAGGAAAGCTTCCCCCCGAGGGTCGAACGGGCCTGCGGCGGTGACGCCCGGCGGCTCTGCCCGTCCGACCGCCCCGGAACGCCCGGCATGCGCTACTGCATGCAGGCGAAGCAGAACTATTTCTCGGCGAGCTGCAAGCGCGCACTCGAAGACAGCGGCATCGCACCGCGCGGCCACTTCACCAGGCGCTGAAGCACCGATTAACCATATTGCATCTGGCTCCCGCTGAACTAATCTCACCTCACGCGGTCCTCGGGGCGTGGGGTCAGGGTCGCGGATCGGACTTCCGGCATGGGTGGCGCCGGACGTTGTGCGTCAGATCATGACCGTGTCCCGCGCGCATCTTCTCCGGCGGGAGTTCCATCCATGTTCAGTTCGCGTAAGTGGTCGCCGCTCGTCCAGACGGCCACAGTCATCGCATCTTTCGTGACCATTGCCACGCCAGCGCCGCTGGTTGCGACCCGCGCCAGCGCCCAGGACTACAAACCGGCAGACGTCTCGAAGCGCGTCCGCGACACCTGCACGCCGGATGCCCGCCGCCTCTGTCCGAACCAGCCCCTCGGCTCGAGCGCGATGGTCTATTGCATGGAATCGCGCGCCCGCAGCATCAGCCGCGACTGCAAGGTCGCCCTCGAAGACGATGGCGTCGTGCCGCGCGGCCACTTCCGCCGCGGCCCGTAATCCGGTCGAGACCCGGGAGCGTGATCCCTTTCCCTTGGCGATCGAAAGACGCTAGGAAGCGCTCATGCCGACCGAGGTCCTCTTCTATCATCTCGAGCGCCAGCCGCTCGACCGCGTGCTCCCGGCCCTGCTCGAACGCACACTCGAGCGGGGCTGGCGTGCCGTCGTCGAAGCGGGCTCGGAAGAACGCATGACCGCCCTCAATGCTTTGCTCTGGACCTACCGCGCCGACAGTTTCCTGCCCCATGGAACGCGCCAGGACGGCATGCCGGAAGACCAGCCGGTGTACCTGACAACGACCCCGGAGAACCCGAATGGCGCCACTGTCCGCTTCCTCGTCGACGGCGCAGAGCCTGAGGGCTGGCAGGGCTACGATCGCATCGTGCTGATTTTCGACGGCGCCGACGACACGGCAGTCGCGGCCGCGCGCAATCACTGGAAAAGCGCGAAGGCGGCAGGCTGCGCGCTGACCTACTGGCAACAGAACCAGGACGGCCGCTGGGAGCGAAAGGCGTGACCGCACGATGAACTATCGTCACGCCTATCACGCCGGCAATTTCGCCGATGTTCTGAAGCACATCGTGCTGGCCCGTGTGATCGACTACATGAAGCGCAAGCCGGCACCCTTCCGCGTGCTCGATGCCCACGCAGGAACCGGCATTTACGACCTCGAATCGGAGGCCGCAGTCCGGACATCCGAGTGGACCGCAGGCATCGGCCGGCTCTGGGGGCATCTGGACGAGATGCCACCTGCGGCCCGGCAGCTCCTGACCCCGTACCTCGATACGATCACGACACTCAACGACGGCGGGCCGCTCAAGCGCTATCCCGGGTCGCCGGCGCTCGCCGCAGCCCTCATCCGTCCTACCGATCGCCTCGCCCTCAACGAACTGCATCCCGAGGACGCGCGCCTCCTCCGGTCGAACCTCCGCCACCGGACGAACGTGCATGTGAGCGAGCAGGACGCCTACCAGTTCCTGAAAGCAAACCTGCCGCCGCCGGAAAAGCGCGGCGTCGTCCTGGTCGATCCGGCCTACGAGGCCGTCGATGAACGCCGTCGTCTCGTCGCGGGCGCACTGGATCGGTTCGCTACCGGAACCTACCTCCTTTGGTACCCGGTCAAGGATCAGAAGCCGACCGAGCGCCTCGAACGCGACGTCCGCGAACTCGTCGCGCGTTATGGCCTGAAACCTGGCATCGATATCCGCCTGATGCTGCGCCCGCCCCGTAATACCGTGAGCCTTTCCGGCGCTGGCATCATGGTGCTCAACCCACCCCACGTTCTCGCAACCGAGATGCGAACGATCCTCGACGCCATCGCACCCATTCTCACCGGAACCACGCGCGAGGCCGGGACTGTGACGATACTTGCAGCCAGCCAAGGTTAGGCCACCCAGCCCCGGACCCGCCCTTGGCGACCAGGGCGACGCTCAGAACCGGCCCGGAACGAGGCTCACAGATCATCTAAATTTGATTATGTCATTGGCATGGGAATTTTATTTGCCTTGCTTAGTGGCCACTTTTCAACAATACTCCCTTCGAGCTTGGGCGGAGTATCGTTCCCGGCGGAGACTGACGTTTGAGAATGCCTGCGACTGCGCATCTTTCTTGAGTGCCTCACGATCCCCGATTAGGGCCGGACTGCTTGGCTTAACCGGGTGAACCCAACGGTTCGCCATTAATGGACATCGACTAGGGCATCTCAGGAGCTCCGCATGCGGCAGACCGGCACGGTCAAGTTTTTCAACCAGACCAAGGGTTTCGGGTTCATTACCCCTGACCAGGGCGGCAAGGATGTGTTCGTGCACATCACGGCCGTCGAACGTTCGGGCATCGGCCCGCTCGACGAAGGCATGCGCGTCTCTTTCGAGACCGAGCCCGACAAGCGCGGCAAGGGTCCGAAAGCGGTCAATCTTCAGATCGCAAGCTGAAGACAGACGCAGGAACAACGGTTGGGAGTTGCGTCGGGCCGATGAGTCGTCCTGCCACGCCCAATAGGTTGGCGGCTTTGAGCTCTGAGATGCGGTAGTAGCCTCGGCTGCTGCCGCATTTTTTGTATCTTGGATCGCAATCGAGCGGTTTGCGCGCAGATTTTTGCCGCCGTGTAGCGTCGAAAGCCTTAACCAAGTCGACACAGTCGCAGTAAATTGAACGCGACTCGACCCGACCGCCATCACGACGTGCCGGCTCGGTCTCAACACCGCATCGTCTTGCGCTGCTCCGGGAGAGCCAGAATGTCGAAAACCAGACTGATTGCCTTCGCTGTCATGACCGCAGCAGCGACGCTCACCACCGCGCCGCACGCTCACGCCCAGAAGGCGCAGCAATGCGTCAACAAGGCCGGCGAAGGAACGAACACGACGGTCGACGGCGCGAAGTTTCAGGCCTGGGAAGCCGTCCTCCAGGCAACCGACTGGAGCGTCTGGGGCGCCATGATGGCCTCCAAGCAGGAAGTCGGAAATGCTCCCGGCATGAAAGTCTCGAACCTGAAGTCGAGCTGCAAGCCCGGCGGCCTCGGCCAGATCTGCATCGTCTCGGCGCGCCTCTGCCGCTGATCCATTTCCCCGTCACCGGCCCGCACTGCGGGAACCGGTGACGGTCCTCGATCTATCCGGCCTTCGACACGAAAACCTCAGTCGTCTTGTAGCCGGCGTCTGCCGGAATCACGGCCCGTACCCCGCGCTCATCTTTCCGCAGGACAGGCATGACCTCCGGCGCGGTGCGCGCCCGAGCCGCCGCCATGGCCTCGCGCACGGTGCGGCTCTCCGAAAGCAGCTCGATATTGAGCCGCGTCGCCGGAACGAGAAACTCGCGCCCGCTCTCCGCATCGCTGAGAAGATCCGCCGGTTTGCACCACGCACTCGATACCGCCTCCGAGCCGTCGTGCTCGGCGAGCTGCCCGTCCGGCATCTCCACGAGAAAGAAGTGCGTATCGAAGCGTTTGGCCAGTGTCTCTGGCGACGTCCAGTGAGCGAAATGCACCATGTGGTCGAAGGCCGGCACGAGATCGTGCTGCCGCATGAACTCTGAAAATTTCATCGTCTTCGCGTTCAGAGCCACTCGATGCCGCTCCTCGAGCACGCGCGCCACCGCTTCCTCGACGACATCAGGATCGCCCTCGCGCGCCGCGATAAGGACGCCCGCCTCCTCGAACGTCTCGCGTACCGCCGCGATCCAGTACTTCGGCTCCGGTCCGAACAACGACGTGCCCCACGGTATCTCGACGTTGGCATCGTCCTCTTCGACCTTCCCGCCGGGAAAGATCAGCGCCCCCGACGCCAGATCCACCATCCGGTCACGCTTGACCATGAAGATCTCGATGCCATCGGCGCCGTCGCGGACCAGCATGATCGTCGCCGACGGCCGCGCCGGGGCTGGAAGTTTCCTGTCGTCGGACATGTCGGGATCCATCACGTAACTTGGTCGAAGGCATTGTTTAGACCGGATCGGGGCGGACGCAACCCCATCTCAGGCAAGTGCCGGCCGCCCCGGAAAAACTTCAGTCCTCGTCGCAGCCCGCGAGAGCCTTGACCGCGATCGCATAACCGAAGCCGGCGCGCGCAAGTATCCGCAGGTCCCGGTCACGGCGCGCCGGATCGGACCCGAGCCTGCGCCGCCGGACCAGAAGCCGCGCTTGTGTCAACTCGTCGAGGGCCGGATCGATCGCGCCCGCAGCAAGTTCACCACTTATCCCCTTGAGAGCCAGCCCGTCGGTGATGCGTCGTCGCGAAAGCCCTCTGCCGGCGAGCGTCCGCGCCCGCGCCCCCGCGAAAGATGCATCGTCGATCAGCCCGAGACCGACGAGGTCGCCGATCACACCATCGATGAGCGCCAGGTCTTCCTCCGCGAGCGACCTGACGTCCAGCCGCCGCTTTGCCCGCCGCAAGAGCGTCGCCCGGACCATTGCCGCGCTCGCCGATCGCGCCGAAAGATAATGCAGCGCCGCATTCCGCAGATACGACGCCGTGACCGGGCGGGTCTGCGCCGGCCTGGCGGTGTGCGCAGCGCGCGTCGGCGGCTTACGGGGTGTCGTTCTCATCGCCCGGACCCAATGGATTCGCCGTACATCTGTCAACTGCTGTGACCGTTCCGGGCCGATTGCCGCTTGTGCATTTGAGCCTGCCCGAATGCGGTTGCCCGGAACGTGAATTGCGACTTACGCTCCCAATCCATCGAGAGATCCGGGAGCACCCACCCATGCGTCGCTACGAAAGCCGCGTTGCACTGATTACCGCCGCCGCTACGGGTTTGGGGCGTGGCGTGGCGTTCCGCCTCGCCTCCGAAGGTGCGCGCGTCATGGTCTGGGATCGCGACAAGGATGCGCTGGATGAAGTGCGCGCCGATGCCGCACGCGCCGGGGCAACGATCGAGTGTGACGCGCTCGACATGCTGGACAAGGAGCAGGTGAGGAACGCCGTCGCCCGTCTCGCCGCACGCCAAGGCCGCATCGACGTACTCGTCAACAATATCGGCGGCTCACTGCATGTGCCGTTTCGCTTTCTCGAACAGACCGACGAGGACTGGGAGCGCGTCATGGACGTCAACGTGACGGCCTGCGTCTGGGTGACCCGCGAGGTCGTCCCACACATGCAGCGCCAGCGCTACGGCCGCATCATCAACATGGGATCGAAGGCCGGGCGATTCGGATCGCTCTTTGCCGGCACACCGTATGTCGCGGCCAAAGGCGCGATGCAGGCCTTCACGCTGCAACTGGCGCAGGAATTCGGCCCCGACGGCATCACCTGCAATACGGTGTGCCCCGGCGCCATCCTGACGCCACGGGTCGAAAAGTTTCTCGCCGAACGCCACACCCCGGAGAAACGCGCTGAAGTCCTCGCGTCAATTCCTGTGCGCCGTCAGGGCCGCGTCGAGGACGTCGCTGCGGCAATCGCTTATCTCGCCTCCGAAGAAGCCGGCTTCGTCAATGGCGCAACGCTCGACGTCAACGGCGGCCAGGCCATGTCGATCTGACAATGCCCGCCCTACTCGCGAAACGCCTCTTCGCGCTTCCGTCGCATGTTCGACAGCGACATCGTCGCCACGAGCACGAGCGCGACCAGCAGCAGAACCGTCGCGAGCGGCCGCCGCAGGAACACCGAAAAATCCCCGTCCGCCAGAAGCATCGTGCGCCGGAACTGTTCCTCGAGCATGGGCCCGAGCACGAACCCGAGCACCATCGGCGCCGGCTCGCAGCCCGCGCGCTTGAGGAAGTATCCGAGAAGGCCGAACCCGGCCATCATCACGACATCGAATAGTCGATAGTTGATCGAATACACGCCGATGCAGCAGAAGATCAGAATGATCGGAAAGAGATAGGCGTAGGGCACGCGCAACAGCCGCACCCAGATGCCGATCAGCGGCAGGTTGAGGATCACGAGCATCAGGTTGCCGATCCACATGCTCGCGACCATGGCCCAGAACAGCGTCGGCTTGTCGGCGAGGAATTTCGGACCCGGCGTGACACCGTGAATGGTCATGGCCGCTACCATCAGCGCCATCACCGCATTGGGCGGAATACCGAGCGCCAGCATCGGAATGAAGCTCGCCTGCGCGCCCGCATTGTTGGCTGCTTCCGGCCCAGCGACACCTTCCGGTGCGCCCTTGCCGAAGCGAGAGGGATCGGCCGCGATGCGCCGCTCGAGACTGTAGGACGTGAAGGACGCGATAAGCGCGCCACCGCCGGGCAGGACACCGAGGACCGAGCCGAGCAG
>DAOMWV010000145.1:0-7794 GCA_035436725.1 Hyphomicrobiaceae bacterium | reverse complement strand
GAAGAAGATGTGCGTAATCATCCTGCGCAGCTGAAAATGGCAGGGAGCGTCCCGACAATGTGGAACAAGCTCCTCCTGCTGCTCGCGCTCGCCGCCACGGCCGCGATCGGCTTCGGCATCGCCTACGTCGTCGGCACCGGCACCATGAGGTGACATGACTTCCGGCGGCATGACCGGCGCCGCGCGCTCAGGCCGCGTCCGCCAGCACCCGCTCGACCTCGTGCACGAGATCCTTGAGGTGGAACGGCTTGGAGAGAACCCGGCTGTCCTTCAGCGGCGCCTGCTCATTGTTGAGCGTGACGGCGGCGAAACCGGTGATGAAGATGATCTTGAGCGACGGGTCCACCTCGCTGGCCCGGCGCGCCAGTTCGATGCCGTCCATGAGCGGCATGACGATATCGGTGAGCAGCAGTGAGAAACTCGCCGGCTTCACCTGCTCGATGGCATCCCGGCCGTTCGCACACGACACGACCTCGTAGCCCGCTTTTTCGAGCGCGCGCACGAGAAACCCACGCATCGAATCGTCGTCCTCCGCGAGAAGGATCCGCTTCGGCCTCGTGTCGGGAGCTGCTGCTGTCATGATTTGCGCTGCCAGTTCAGAGACTTGTTGAGTGGAACCCGGGCCTGACGAACTGCGGCCCCGGACCACGGGTTCCCCAATATCACACCCGGAATCACCGTCACCTTGAATCTATCGAGTAAAAATGGACTAAACACGGCCATGCGTGTGACCGACGCCACTCCTCCACACGCAAATCAATCGACCCGGATCTGGATCGCCGTCCTTCCCTGGATGTCCCCGCGCGGTACACGAACGGGGCGAGCCTCCGGTGCCTTGCCGCGCCCGCGCTGCGACCGCCCCTCGTTCTCCTCCTCGTCGCCGCTGACCCACGCCCGCTGCAGGAACGTCCGGTAGTCCCCGAGCAGTGTGAACCGCTGCCTCTCGTAATCGTGCCTGATCCCGTCGACGGGTTTCGGGCTCGACGTACAGATACCGATGATCGTCTCCGTCCCTTTCGTCTTCATCCGGAATAGGTAGGCGGAGGACGGCCCCGGGATTACGAAATCAGTCCCGGGCTCGAGCATTTTTTGCGGTTCGAGTTCGTTGGGATAGAGAACCATGGCGCGGCCTTTCGGATCGACGCCAATGAGCGTGAGATGACACGCCTTGTCCGCCCTCACGTTGAGGACGAGGCTGTCGCCGACCGATGCCTTGGGACTTTCCGCTACGATCCTGAGACTTATGCGTTCGGGGTGCCCTGTCGCACCCTGTACCACCGACGCTCCGAGCGCCGAGCCGATATCGCCCGCCCTGAGCCCGCCGACTTCAGCGACGAGATGCTCGACCGCACGCCGTGGCTGCGCCCCGAACTGAAGCCCCGCCAGCGTCTCGCTTCCTCGCGCACCGATTTTGGATCGGAGCGGTGCCAGATCGTCGAAGACGAGCCCGGTCTCCTGCTCCACATCGCTCGCGACGAGCGGGCTCTCGTAGAGTGCGACGACGGCGGAGACAGGGGATGGATCGGACAGAGACGTAATACCGGCCGCCGTGAGTGCCTGCCGGTAGCGCGAACGGTCGCCATCGGTGAACCTCGCGAGTTCCTCGCCGGAAAAATGCCGCTTGAGCGCGCGATCCCGATCCCCACGGGCACCGTTCCCGTCCCCCCTGAGGCGTGACGCCAGTTCGTCGCTTCGATTCCCCGATAGCAGAACCCCGCTCCCCCCATGGCAGGATGCACACCCGAGCCCTGCGCCGATACGCACATGCGGATACGCCGCATCGGCCGCCACGGATGTCGCGACGTCGTCGACGCGGCGACCATTGCCGTCGGCGGCGAAATACGCACGAAATCCGTTCGGCAGATCGAAGGAGATGAAGCTTGCGTCGTTTCGCGCCGCCCCGCTCGTGAGCCGATCGAGCAGCAATGCCTGATCGGTGCCGACACCGTTACCCGGCGCCAGCACATCCGGCCGGCCGGGCTGGTTGAGAAAATCCGCCGCAACCCAAATGCCGCCATTTGCGAAAGGATACCGCTCGATGATCCGCCGCCCGCGCGACACCGCGGAATCGGCGAGGCCGATCCGCCGCCCCTCTTCACTCCCCGAACCGCCACGCGACGCAGCAACCAGCGCCTCGAGCGTATCCGGCAGCCCCAACGCCTCGTAGTAGAATGGCGCGCGGAGCGCTGTCGAAACGAACCAGTCGGCGCGCGCCATCGGACTTTTGCTGCCGGTCAGGGAGCGGACGACTGGATTGGCGCCGAGCAGATGCTGATACGGCGATCCCGAGACGAGTGCCTCCCACTGGTCGACCGTCCAGCCGATGTCTGCCAGATCGACGGCCTGGATCGCGCCGTCGTCCGTAACGCGATCGAGCCGGACCAGCTGCGGCGCCCAGCTGAGCGAGTTGAGTGTGAATCTGACAGCCACCTCACGCCGCTCGACTTCCCCGCTCGCCGCACATCCACTGACACTCCGGCCCATCGAGATCAGGCGCGTCGTTCGCGCGCGTTCCGCGCCGAGTTTGCGCAGGAAGGCTTCGACCAGGGTGTTGTCGGCGTCTGACTGAACGTGCGACAGGCGCCGGCAGTCTCGCTGCACCGCCCCTTTCCGCAGCAACCAGTCCCGCACCGCCTCAACCTGCGCCGACGTCAGCTCCCCGTTCGCATCGGCCGAGGATGCCGGCGGCATGGTGCGGCTCAACATGGACGTGAAAACCGGCGAAGCCTCCGGCAATCCGGGCAGAACGAGCCTCCGATCCACCAGGACACTCTCGAGATCGAGGATCGTATCGATCCCACCACCGGCCCGCTTGTCCGGCGCAATCCGCCCCCGCTGATGGCAGGAAGCGCAGTGCCGGTCGAGGACCGAATAGGCTTTGGCGGCAACCGGATCTTCAGGCATCTTCGGCACGTCGCCTGCGGTCTCTGCGGCGATGCCGCCGACACCGAGCAGCAGCACGAGCCCCGCTGCAGCCGTCACCATCCATGTGCGGGTAGGTCGTCGTCCGTGCTGCCTGTACGCGCCACATGCCATGATTGCAAAACACACCTTTCCACCTGACCGGACCGACCCTATCAAGCACCCACGGCCAGCGCCATTTGCGGGCCGCAGATGCCACCCGGCTGATGCCGGACAGACACGCACCCCATGCACTTCCTGCCTTTTGCCCTGCCTCCTAGGGTGCACGTCACACGAAAACCCGAACGCAAACCGAACAAGGACTTCCGGCAATGCGCCACGGCGGCCAGATTCTCGTCGACCAGCTCAGGATCAATGGCGCCAAGGTCGCCTTCACGGTTCCGGGCGAAAGCTTCCTCGCCGCCCTCGATGGTCTCTACGACGCCGGCGTCCAGACCATCATCTGCCGCCAGGAAGGTGGCTGTTCGATGATGGCCGAAGCCTACGGCAAGATGACGGGAACGCCGGGGCTCTGTTTCGTCACACGCGGCCCAGGCCTCGCCAACGCGATGGCCGGCCTGCATGTGGCGCAGCAGGATTCGACCCCGATGATCCTGTTCCTCGGCCTGCCGGCCCTCGACACCGAGGACCGCGAAGCCTTCCAGGAAGTCGAGACCAAGAGCCTTCTCGGCACCTTCGTGAAATGGGTCGCCGTCATCCGTGACATCAAGCGCATCCCCGAGTACGTGAGCCGCGCCTACCACACGGCACTCTCGGGGCGGCCAGGTCCTGTCGTCATCGGCCTCCCCGAAGACATGCTGTCAGCCGAAGCCGACGTCGTCGACGCCAAACCGGCGGTTCCGATCGTGGTGCGCCCGGCACCGCAGACCATGGCCACCCTCGCCGACGCACTGGCAAAGGCCGAACGCCCGATCGCCATCGTCGGCGGGCCCGGCTGGTCCCCCGAAGCCCAGCGGGACCTCGAGGCGGCCTCGGAACGCCTTGCGTTTCCCGTCGCCAGTGCCTTCCGCTATCAGGACTATTTCGACAACCGCCATCCCAATTACATCGGCTGCGCCGGCATCGGCATCGACCCGAAACTGCAGGCGGCCATCCGCTCCGCCGATCTCCTCCTCGTCATCGGCGCCCGCATGGGCGAGATGACCACGCAGGGCTACACCCTCCTCGACATTCCGAACCCGAAACAGACCCTCGTCCACGTCCATCCCGAACCGCGCGAACTCGGCTCGGTCTATCGCGCCGACATGCCGGTCGTCGCCTCGACAGCAGCCTTCGTCTCCGAGCTTCAGGCGCTCAACGCGCCGCCGAAGAAATCGCGCGACAGCTGGATCAAGGGCCTCCACGACGCCGCCGTCGCCGCCCTGAAGCCGATCCCGACGCCCGGCAAGGTGCAACTCGAAGCCGTGATGCATCACGTCTCGGACGCGCTCCCCGAGGATGCCGTCGTCACCAATGGCGCCGGCAATTATGCTGCGTTCCTGCACCGCTACTTCACCTACAAGCAGTATCGCACGTGTCTCGCGCCGACGTCCGGATCTATGGGATATGGCCTCCCCGCCGCCATCGCCGCGAAGATCGCCCATCCCTCCCGCACCGTCGTCAACTTCGCCGGCGACGGCTGCTTCATGATGACATGCCAGGAACTTGCAACCTGCATGCAGTACGACCTGCCGATCGTCACCGTCGTGGTGAACAATGGCATGTACGGCACCATCCGCATGCACCAGGAGCGTGAGTATCCCTCACGCGTGGTGGGCACGCGCCTGACCAACCCCGACTTTGCCGCCTTCGCAAAGAGCTTCGGCGGTCACGGGGAAACCGTGCTGACGACAGCCGAATTCCCCGCCGCCCTCCAGCGCGCACTCGCGTCGGGCAAGCCCGCCATCGTCGAGGTCCGTACCGACCCCGAGGCGATTTCCGTGCGCCAGACCATCACCCAGCTCCGCGAACAGGCGCAGAAGAAATGAAGCGCCGCCGCGCGGAAAATGATAATAAGATATGAAATTTCGCCTTGTTTTAAAACGCCAAAACAACCACAAACTGTTAAATTAAGCACGCCATTTGGCATTACTCGACTAACAGGCGATTATCGATTATCGAAGTCTGAACCGGGGCGCCTCTCCCAGCGCCCCGGCGGACGGAGAAGAGAGTGTCACCGATCGCCGCGCGCGCCAATATCTGGAACTTCATCGCGAAGACGTTCGCAATTGCCCTGCTGCTGGCAAGCTCTATGATCCTCGTGACCGGTCTCGTCGGATCAGACAGAGGGCTGAGCGAAACACGGGCGTCGGCACCGCTCGCGATCCAGCCGGCCCGCTGAGCCGAAGGGACGCGAAACAGAATTCACCTGCACTGAACATCACCTGCACTGAAAACGCCGAAGCCCCGCTCCTCTCCCAGAGCGGGGCTTCTTCTTTGCTGATCGGGGCGAAGCCTCAGGCGAAGTTCATCGAAAAGCCGTGCGTGCCTTCGAGCTCGGCCATCAGTTTCTTGGCATCCCCATCCGGAAGCTCGACCAGCGGCGGACGCAACCGCGCCCACGCCTTGTCCTTGCGGAAGTGCGCGATCGTCGCTTTCACCGCCGGAATGAGCGGCATCGCCTGCAAAGCCTTGCGCACCCCCGAGATCTTCGCCTGCAAGGCATCCGCGTCCGCCGTCTGCCAGTTGTCGAAGACCTTCCTTAGAGCCGCGGCATTGACGTTCGCCGAGGCGGAGATCGTACCTGACGATCCCGCCCTGAGACCGTCGAGCAGGAACGCTTCCGAACCGGGAAATACTTCGAAGTCCGGGAAGGCATCCAGGATCGCCTTCGTCGTCGCCCAGTCACCCGAGGAATCCTTGAGCCCCACGACTGTTTCCGGATAGGCGTCCTTGAGCCGCCGGATGAGCGGGATCGGGAACCCGACCTGCGCCACCGGCGGAATGTGATAGAGATAGACCTTGAGCCGGTCGTCGCCGACCCCGTCGATCACTTCAGAAAAGAAGCGATAGAGCCCCTCCTCGCTGACACCCTTGTAGTAGAACGGCGGCAGCATCAGCACGCCGCCGCAGTCGAGATCGACCGCGTGCTGCGTCAGCGTGATCGCATCCGACACCGAGCACATGCCGGTGCCCGGCAGGAGCTTCGCCGGATCGACGTCCGCATCGACAAGCTCCTCGAGCATCTCCATGCGCTCGTCGAGGCCCAGCGAATTGGCCTCGCTCGTCGTCCCGAACGGCGCGAGCGCCGTGCAACCATTTCGCAAAAGCCAGTCCGCATGATCGACGAATCGCTCCGGATCGGGCGCCCCGTCGTCCCCGAAGGGCGTCACGAGCGGCGCGATCACGCCTTCGAAGCGGCGCTTGCCTTTGGCTGCCATGTCACGTTCTCCCGTTAGTGGAACCGATCCCGTCACGCGGGCATCGGAATACCCGGCTGCTTCACCGGCACATGATAGCCGCGCTGAACGGCGGGCCGCGCGGCGATCGTCGTGTACCACCGTTTCACATTCGGATACGCATTGAGGTCGATCCCCTGCCACTCGAAACGCGAGATCCATGGCCAGATCGCCATATCGGCGATCGAATAGTCACCCGCGACGAATTCTGACGAACCGAGCTGCTTGTCGAGCACGCCGTAGAGCCGCCGGCCTTCTTTCGAGAAGCGCTCCTCCGCGTAAGGTGCCTTGCCAGCGTTGTACTTCACGAAATGATGCACCTGCCCCAGCATCGGCCCGACGCCGCCCATCTGCCACATGAGCCACTGCACCACGGCCCATTTCCCGGCCGGATCTGACGGCATGAACTTCCCCGTCTTCTCCGCGAGATACATCAGGATCGAACCGGATTCGAACAGCGCGATCCCCGTGTCCCGGTCGACGATCGCCGGAATACGGTTGTTCGGCGAGATCTTCAGGAAGTCCGGCTTGAACTGCTCGTCCTTGTTGATGTCGACGGGGTGGGCGGCGTATTCGAGACCGCACTCCTCGAGCATGATCGAGACCTTCCGGCCATTCGGCGTCGACCACGTGTAAAGATCAATCATGCCGCACTCCCTGCGTTCACTCACCTGCCCGGGATTAACACGGGTTCCCCGTCCGTTGGCAATGCATCACCCGGTCACCAGATGCGCGTGGCGAGGATCCATCCGGTCACGAAAAGGGGCGATAGCGCCGTTGTGATGACGACCGCCGTCGAGATGAACTCCGGCTCCGTCTTGTACTCGGCCGCAAAGATCGTGACCAGAACGCCCACCGGCGTCGCACACGCCACCACGATCACGTCCTGCACGTCCCGCGGGAACTCGAGATAGCTGCAGACCGCCCATGCGAGAACGGGGGCGACGAGGAATTTCAGGAATACCATGAGGAACTGTGGCACCCACTCGAACTTTACGATCTTCGACTCGCGCAGTTGCGCCCCGAGCGTGTAGAGCGCGAGCGGCGTGAAGATCGTGCCGAGAAACTGCATCGGCTGCAGCACCAGCGTCGGCAGCTCGATGTTGAACCCCTTGAGGGAAAGACCGATCACGACTGCAGGGATCATCGGCGTCTCGAACGCCGTCTTGAGCTTGCCGAGCTTGCTGTCCCCCGCCGGCGCCAGAAGCGCGACGCCCACCGTGCAGATAAGGATCGTCGTCAGCGCCGTCATGACCGACATGTAGATGAGATGGTCGGGCCCGAAGGCGAGTTGCGTAACCGGGATGCCGAAGAAGCCGACGTTCGCATACCCAGTTCCGATCCCCATCATGGGTCCGAGAGACGCGCGCTGCCGGAACAGCATCGATGTGAGCCAGCCGATCGGGATGTAAAAGAGAAAGAGGATCGTACCGGCGATGAAGACCGGCCAGATCGCCGACAGTCGCGTCTTCATCGCCGGGGACGCGACGCATGA
>DAOMWV010000144.1:0-7877 GCA_035436725.1 Hyphomicrobiaceae bacterium | reverse complement strand
GCGTTCTCCAACCGCATGAGCCTCGGTCGCGGCCCGAACTGAGCCTGGGCCGCGTGAGTCGGGCTTGCGCCGTGGGCGCACCCATGCTCAAACGCGCCGCCCGGCGGAATGCCGGCCCCACCCGTTCGGAGACCAAAATGCCCAAGATGTCGAACACGCGCCGCAAGGCCATCCAGATGAAGCAGCGCAAGGCCGAAAACGCCCTGAAGCGTGAAGCCAAGATCGCCAAGAAGGCGCGCAACTCTGCGAAGTGACGAGGCCAGCCGGGCCGCAGGACCGATCTCGCCGGCGGCTCGCTCGTCCCGACGCGAAAGCCGTCGTCATCTGCGCCTCGCCAACGTCCGCACATGCAATCGTGGATGCGTGGCGCTGCTGCTTTGCCCGGCGCATGCTCATGCAACCCGCCATTGCAAAGTCCCCATTGCTATGTAATCAAAATTTCGGGCGATGAAGCCGAGTCGCCGTCTGATCGGCCGTAGCCGGACCGGTTACGGTCACGCGTATCGGCACGAAACCTCCAGAGACGGACGCAGGGATAGCAGATATGTCAGGCGACAAAGCCGCACCCGGCACAGAGGTCGACAGCATCGACCCCCGCGTCTACGTGCAGGACGGGTCCGTCCTCATCGGCATCTCGCAGCAGGGCCGCTCGATCCAGCCCGAAATGATCGAATTGCGGCTCGCCAACCGCCACGGCTTGATCACGGGCGCCACCGGCACCGGCAAGACGGTGACGCTCCAGGTTATCGCCGAGGGCTTTTCCGCAGCCGGCGTCCCCGTGTTCTGCGCCGACATCAAGGGCGACCTATCCGGGATTGCCGCGAAGGGAACGACCAAACCCTTCATCGCCGACCGCGTCAAGGAAATGGGTCTCAACACCTACGGCCATGCCTCTTTTCCGGTCTGCTTCTGGGACATCTTCGGCCAGCAGGGCCATCCGGTTCGTGCCACCGTCCAGGAAATGGGGCCGCTGCTGCTGTCGCGACTGCTCGAACTAACCGAGCCACAGGAAGGCGTGCTGAATATCGCCTTCCGTTGGGCCGCAGACGAGCGCGCCGACGGCGACGAGAACATGGAGATCGTCGATCTCAAGGATCTGCGCGCGGTCATCGACGAGATGGGCAAACGCGCAGGCGAGCTTCGCTCGAAATACGGCAATATCGCCCCGCAGACCGTCGGGGTCATCCAGCGCCGCCTGCTCGTGCTCGAGGAACAGGGTGCGGAAAAATTCTTCGGCGAGCCTGCCCTCGACATCAATGACTTCATCCGGCACGCCGCCGATGGCCGCGGCGTCATCAACGTGCTCGCCGCCGACAAGCTCATGAATACGCCGCGCCTGTATGCGTCGTATCTGCTGTGGATGCTCGACGAGCTGTTCCAGAAGCTGCCCGAGGTCGGTGACCTCGACAAGCCGAGGCTCGTCTTCCTCTTCGACGAGGCGCATCTTCTCTTCAACGACGCGCCGAAAGCCGTCCTCGACCAGATCGAGCGTGTGACGCGACTGATCCGCTCCAAGGGCGTCGGCGTCTATTACGTGACGCAGAGCCCGGCCGACGTACCCGACCGTATCTCCGCCCAGCTCGGCAACCGCATCCAGCACGCGCTCCGCGCCTTCACCCCGAAGGAACAGAAGGCAATCCGCGCCGCCGCCGAGACGTTCCGCGCCAACCCGAACCTCGACACCGAACGCGCCATCCTCGAACTGCGCGTCGGCGAGGCGCTCGTTTCGTTCCTGCACAACAAGGGCGAGCCCTCGATTGTCCAGCGCACGCTCATCCGCCCGCCCATGTCGCGAGTCGGTCCTCTGACGCCGAAAGAGCGCCAGGACCTGATCGCCGCCGACAGCACCATGCGCGCCCGTTACGCCAATCCGGTCGACCGCGACAGCGCGCATGAGCGCCTGCAGTCGCGCGACACGACGATCGGCCGGATTCAGCAAGGATTGCGGAAGTTCAGCAGTCTGTTTGGCGACAAGAAGTAGTATGTGAGACGACCGGTGCCGCCCGGCGCGCACCCCCGCGACAAGGAGCCTGCCATGGGATTTCGCTATCGCAAGTCCATCACGATCTTCCCCGGTGTGAAGATCAATCTCTCCAAGACCGGCATCTCGACATCCGTCGGCGGAAAGGGCGCGACTGTCAATGTGGGCACCACCGGCCGCCGGACGCTCACACTCGGCATTCCCGGTACCGGCATGAGCTATCAGCTTCCGCTCGGCATCGGCGCGGTCGTTCTGGTCGCGATCCTCGCCGTCCTGGCCGGCATTCTGTATCTGATCTTCCCCGATCAGGTCCGCGCCGCTCTCCATTGGTGGCAGCCGAAGTGGTTCTGATCTGGCGCCACGGGAGGAAATGCTCCTATGCCCGAAGACGAGCCGATGTTCGGCAGAACGCCGAAAGTCATGTCGAAGTTGGCGTTTAATCTCGCCATGAACGCAGCACTCGGACTCGGTTTCCTTGCATGGTTTGTTGCCGAGTATTGGTTCGGTTGGCGACACGGACCGTTTCTGTTGTTGCTGTCGGTCCCCTTCATGTACGGCATTCATCGCCTCGACGCATACATGCGCGACGTGAAGACCGCGTATGATGTGTCTGTAGCGACAGCTGATCTCATGGCCGATGTTGCTTACGGCTCCCGGGAGGATGATGTACGCGACAAGCGGTCGAAATCGCGGACACTGCAGTGATCACGTTGCAGACGTTGGCGGGGCCTCTGTCTTTCGTAACCGCCTCGACGCATCACGAGCGCCAGGTCGCGGCGCTCGGGTCTCTCGTTGATCCTGAGAATGGTCTCCGCATGCAACTGTGCCAGAAACGGCCGCCCGTTAGCGGCTTCTTTACGTCTTCATGATGGAGTGCCGGGCAGTAGAGTTCTGTCGCGTGAGGCGTTCCCATGTCTGCGTATCGCATCGGCCGAGAGCCGAAATCCATCTTGCCGTCCGCCGCACGAGCATTCGTGTTCGGCGCTGTTGCCGTTGCCGTTACCGGATGCGCGGCGAACAAGCAGCCGTCCTATGTGCGCGGCCCGGATTACCAGCAGATGGCTGCCGCCCAGACCCGCCCCGTCGAAATGGAAGACGACGGCATTCCGGTGCAGACACCACCCGTCAGAGCCATGAAGCCGGAAGAAGACGACCCCACACAGCCCTGGAGCCCGAACTACGGCAAGGGCAGAAGCGCCGATCCTGCTCTCCCGTCCCGCCCGGCACCGCGCCAGGTCGAAGCCGCATTGCGCCCCTCACTGATGCCAGCATCGTCCGGCGCACTCCGCGCGATGAGCGAGGACGAGGCAGACGCCATCATGCAGTCGGCAATTGCCATCCACGAAATGCGCAATCAGTAAGCGCGTCGTCGGGCATCGGCGGCAACCCGCAGGGCAGGAAACGCGGCAGAGAGAACCTGCGCCGCAAGACCGATCATGCCGCCGACCGTTGCCCATTCGCCTGTCAGCTCCAGCGCTGGACGACCGCTAAGAGCGCTGAAAAGCATCATCTCCGCAGCGATCAGGATAACGAACGCTCCGACGCCTGTAGCGATTGCTTCTCCTCTGCCACGGAGCGAAAAGCGCCGCGACACGAACCCTGCCGCACCCCATGCTATCGCCAGCATGAGCGGAACTTCGATGATGATCCCGACGGTCGCGCCGAGCGCTGGACGAACCGCAAGCTCCCGCACGGCACCAAGACAGAATCCGGCTCCGAAAATCAGAACGAAATAGGCGATAGCGGCGACGACGACCTGCATCATGGGAACGCGAACCTGAACGTCCTTGCGAACTCCCGCCCGCCCGTCGCCGAAAACGTGACGATGCGAGAGGACTTTTCGCGCCGCGCCCAGCGCCTGTCGAGCGCGAGATCCAGAATGGCCGCGCCGAGACTGCCGGCGAGATGATGCCGCCGCGCACTCCAGTCGAGGCACACCCTGCAGACCGGACGGCGTGACGCGGCGAGAGAACCGACATCGATGCCCGCATCGGAGAAGAACCGTCGCCCCGTGCTGGTCACGACAATGCCGCCCGGCGCAAGTTCGAGATACCTGCGGCTCACGAGAGCGTCATAGAGTGCCACCGCGCGAGCTCCAGCCAGATGGTCGTAACAGACGCGCGCCTCGCGCAGCGCCGGATCGGACGGTCCGGTCCTGAGTGGGCCGTGACCCGACCTGTCCGCAAGCAGCATCAGCGTTTCCAGCACGTGCGCCACGTCGGCACCAGCGAGCCTGTAGTAGCGATGCCGCCCCTGCTTCTCGACAGAAAGAAGCGACCCGTCGACCAGCTTGCCGAGATGCGAACTCGCCGTCGGCAGGGCCACGCCTGCGACATCAGCCAGTTCACTTGCCGTCAGCGCACGCCCGTCCATCAGCGCGATGAGCATGTTCGAGCGCGCCGGATCACCGACGAGTGCCGAAATGCGTGAGATCGCGGGACCTTTGCTCATGCTTCGATGCTAATGGAAGCATCCTCGCGCGACAATGGTCTAGCCTCCTCCCGGACACAGGAGACGACAATGATCACGTGCATCATCCGCTACCACATCGATCCCACGAAAAGGGCTGAGTACGAGGAGTACGCGCGCAACTGGGGCGAGGCAATTCCGCGTTGTGGCGCCGACCTCGTCGGCTACTTCAGCCCGCACGAAGGCTCTTCAACACTCGCCTACGGCATCTACAGTATCGAAAGCCTCGCCGCCTACGAAGGCTACAGGGCGCGCCTCGCAAACGATCCGCTCGGCAGGAAAAACTACGAATTCGCCATGCGCGAAAAATTCCTGTTGCGCGAGGACCGAACATTTCTGAAGCTCGCATCCGCTCCACACGCAACCCTGGTGAAAAGATGATCGCCGTCATATTCGAAGTCTGGCCGCACCCCGACAAGAAACAGGCTTACCTCGACGTGGCAAAGGAGATGCGTCCGATCGCGGAGAGCATCGAAGGATTCATTTCAGTGGAGCGCTTCGAGAGCCTGACCGAACCCGGCAAGCTCCTGTCCATCTCGACGTTCCGCGATGAAGCGGCACTCGACCAGTGGCGGAAGACCATCGCCCACCGCGCCGCGCAGAAGAAGGGCCGCGACCACTATTTTGCCAACTACCGCCTTCGCGTCGCCAGCGTCATCCGCGACTACGGCATGACAGAACGGGACCAGGCACCAGCAGACAGCCGCGCCGCCAACGGTTGAGACACGGCTCGAGCACATTCTCACGGGCACCGAGGACCGGGAGCGATCCCGGTCTCACCGGTATCACATCGGCCAGATCGAGAAGACATACAAACCGTAGCACGCGAGCAGCGCCGCACCCTCGACGCGGGAGATCCGGTAGCCCGAGTTGGCGAACCATACGAGCACAACAGCAGCCCCAAGCATCACGAAGTTGTCGTAGGATACGATTTCCGGCGGGAAGCGCGTCGGCGCGATCAGAGCCGTCGCGCCGCCGATGCCAAGGATATTGTAGATATTCGATCCGAGGATATTCCCCAGCGCCACGTCACTGTGACCGCGAAAGGCTGCAACCACGCTAGTTACGAGTTCCGGCAGCGACGTGCCGACGGCGACAATCGTCAATCCGATCACTGTCTCTGAAATTCCCGCGCTCCTCGCCAGCCCGACCGCGCCGTCGACGAGCAGCTTGCCCCCGAAGATGACCGCAGCGAGCCCTCCGAGCGCGAGGAGCAGAGAACCCCAGACTGATCCCGACTTCGCCGCGTCGGACGGCCCCGCTGGTATATAGACCTCGTCGTGCGCTTCGCGCTTTTCGAATGCCGCTGTGTGCCCGGCCGGCGCACCCGCAGTCTCCTGCCGATACGCATAGAAGAGATAACCGCAGAGTGCCGCCACAAAAGCCGCGCCCACCATGCGGTCGAACTCGAGAAACCGCCCGACCACCACGAACGCAACGCTGCAGGCGATCATGATCAGCCCGTCCCGTGCGAGCGCCCGCTTACCGACCGTGATTGGCGTTGCCAGAGCAGCAATGCCGAGTATCAGAAGTATGTTGGCGATATTCGAGCCGACGATGTTGCCGATCGCAATCCCCGGCGCCCCGCTCATGGAGGCCTCGATGCTCGTCACCAGTTCTGGCGTCGACGTTCCGAACCCGACGAGCACGAGCCCGATCAGCAACGGTGACATCCCGAACCGCGTTGCGACCGCAACGGCACCTCGAATGAGGCCCTCTCCCCCCGCGATCAAGAGCAGAAGACCACCAATGATCAGAACGACATCGTTCATCAAATATAGCCTCGTCCAGTATCTCGGGCAGTGGCGATACGAACCCGGCAGATGAAGCCACCCTCCGATCGCGCACAACGAAATCCGGGCCTGAAAGCCCGGATCGTCCCCGCTATATGTGCATCGACCCGCCTTCTGACAATTCCCCGGCGCATTTTCTGCGAGCGCCAGACACCGACAGTCCTCCCCGAGCAGTCGCCCCGATCAGAAAAACGCCTGGATGCCGGTGATCGCGCGCCCGAGGATGAGGGCGTGGACGTCGTGGGTACCTTCGTAGGTATTGACCGTCTCGAGGTTCGCCGCATGCCGCATGACATGGTACTCGGCCTGGATGCCGTTGCCGCCGTGCATGTCGCGCGCCTGCCGCGCGATGTCCAGTGCCTTGCCACAGTTGTTGCGCTTGACGATCGAAATCATCTCGGGCGCCATCTTCCCTTCGTCGAACAGGCGGCCGACGCGGAGCGAACCCTGGAGACCGAGCGCGATCTCGGTCTGCATGTCCGCGAGCTTCTTCTGCACCAACTGGGTAGCCGCGAGCGGCCGGTTGAACTGCTTGCGATCGAGCGTGTACTGCCGCGCCCGCGCGAAGCAGTCTTCCGCAGCCCCCATCACGCCCCACGAAATGCCGTAGCGCGCACGATTGAGACACCCGAACGGCCCCTTGAGGCCAGACACGTTCGGCAGCAGCGCGCTTTCCGGGACGACGACGCCATCCATCACGATCTCGCCGGTGATCGACGCCCGCAGGCTGAGCTTGCCGCCGATCTTCGGCGCCGAAAGCCCCTTCATACCCTTTTCCAGAACGAAACCGCGGATCTGATTGTCATGCGCCGCCGACTTCGCCCAGACGACGAAAACGTCCGCGATCGGCGCGTTTGAAATCCACATCTTCGAGCCAGTGATGCGGTAGCCATCCGCAACTTTCTCGGCCCGCGTCTTCATTCCCGCAGGATCGGACCCCGCATCCGGCTCCGTCAGCCCGAAACAGCCGACATATTCGCCGGAGGCGAGCTTCGGCAGATACTTCATCCGCTGCTCTTCCGAACCGTAGGCATAGATCGGGTACATCACCAGCGACGATTGCACCGAATTCATCGAGCGGAAGCCGCTGTCGACACGCTCGACCTCACGGGCGACGAGGCCGTAGGAGACGTAATTCGCACCCGCACACCCGTACTTCTCCGGGATCGTCACCCCGAGCAGCCCGAGCCGGCCCATCTCGTTGAAGATCTCGCGATCCGTCTTCTCTTCGAGGTACGCCTGCGTCACGCGTGGCAGCAGCTTTTCCTGCGCGTAGGCCCGCGCGGTGTCGCGGATCGCCCGCTCATCCTCTGTCAGCTGGTCCTCCAGGAGGAACGCATCCTCCCACTCGAACGTTACGGCCTTAGAGTTCGGATTTCGATCCTGCATGACTGGTCCTCGGAAATGCTGCGTTTCGGCCCTTACTACTCCACCGGGGCCCGTCGCGAAAGCGCCGAGACGGGAAGAGCGGATCCGAATGCGAGTGTGTGGTCTGCAACTGGCGGGCGGCGCGGGTCGTCTGCCGGAAGGAGCTAGCTATGAAACGCGGTACTTGCATGACGGCCGTTGCGGTTCTCGCCCTGGCCATGATGGCAACCGATCCGGCAATGGCGCAACGGGGCGAACGTGACGGC
>DAOMWV010000143.1:0-7919 GCA_035436725.1 Hyphomicrobiaceae bacterium | reverse complement strand
CGTCAGCTCGCATTGCGCCGCCGGCTCGGCGCCGGCGAGCGCGAGCGCCGTTACGCCGCAGCGGGCACCAGCCCGCCGAGACGAGCCAGGTCCCGGAGGTGATGATCGGCGTTTCCGAACGCCATGTCGATCATCGTCAGCCGTTTGAAGTAGTGCCCGGCCTTGTACTCCATGGTCATTCCTATGCCACCATGAAGCTGGATCGCCTCCTCGCCGATGAACTTTGCGCTGCGACCGATCTGGACCTTCACCGCGGCAATCGCCTTGCGCCGCTCCATTGCATCAGGCTCTGCCGCCATCATCGTTGCGAAATACGCCATCGAGCGCGCCTGCTCGAGATGCGTGAACATATCGACCGCCCGGTGCTGCAGCACCTGGAACGAGCCGATCGGCACGCCGAACTGCTTTCGCGTCTTGAGGTAGTCGACCGTCAGTTCGTGAAGCGCTGACATGGCTCCGACTGCTTCTGCACTGAGCGCCGCTATGGCCTCGTCACGAACGCGTTCGAGGACAGCCAGTCCGCCACCACCATTTCCGACGAGAACGTGCGAGCCGGGAACCCGTACGTTGGTCAGCCTGATATCTGCTGACCGAAAGCCGTCCTGTGTTGGCCCGCCCTTCCGTGATAGCCCGGCGGCGCTACCGTCTACGAGAAACAGCCCGATCCCCGAACGGTCCCGCTGCCCCCCGGAAATCCGCGCCGAGACGATGATGGAGTCCGCGCTGTCCGCGCCGAGCACGGCGAGCTTTTCGCCGGCCAGCAGATAGCCATCGCCATCAGCGGTTGCCGTCGAGGCCACATCGCCGAGATCGAACCGCGACTGCCGTTCCTGGGTCGCCAACGCAAGTGTATGCGTCCCGGCGATGATCTCCGGAATGATGCGTGCGTTGATCGCCTCCTGCGCTGCATGCCTGAGCACGCCGCCGCCGAGGACGATCGTCGAGAGATACGGCTCGATCGCGAGATTGCGGCCGATGGCATCCATAACCAGCATCGTCTCGACGAGGCCCGCGCCGAGCCCGCCATGCTCTTCCGAAAACGGAATGCCGGTGAGCCCGAGTTCGGCGAATTTCGCCCAGTTCGACTCCGAGTACCCTTTCGCACTTTTTTGCGCGGCCTCCCGTGTCCGCAGATCTGAATATGCGGCGGCGAGCATGCGGTCGACGCTGTCCTTGATCTGGGCCTGATCGTCGGAAAGATCGAAATCCATGGTCTGGTCCGTTCGTTGGTCTCGGGTTGATTTATTGGGTCTGCGGTCGCGCGAGAGCGGCGACAAGTCCTGCCGTGACGAGCGCACTGCCGCCGGCACGATTGAGTATGCGGATGCTCCTGTCCGAGCGGACGACAGTTCTGGCGCGAGAGGCGAGAAGCGCGTAGCCGAAGGCGTTCACGAATGCCAGGACGACGAATGTGGCGACCACGATCGACGCCTGCGGCAAAAGCGGCCGAGCGGGATCCAGAAATTGCGGCACGAACGCGATGAAGAACGTGAGGCTCTTTGGGTTCAGAGCGGTCACGATCCAGGAATGTAGCGCCATGCGCACCGGACCTGTCGCACCGGTACGCGCCTCCACCTCGAGTGTGGCGTCTGCACGGAACAGCTGGATCCCGAGATAGACGAGATAGGCAGCGCCGATCCATTTGAGGGCTGTGAACAATCCGGCGGACGTGACGAGCAGCGCTCCGAGGCCTGCGAGTGACGCGACCATCGCTGTGAAGTCACCGAGCGCCACGCCCACGGCGGTGGGCGCTGCCGCACGCCAGCCCTGCCCGAGCGCGTACGAAACGACGAGCAGGATGGTCGGGCCGGGAATGACGAGCAGGATGCTCGTCGCCGCCACGAATGCTATCCACGTGCCGAGGTCCATCGGTCCCGCACTTTCGATCAGAAGCCGAGAACGGCCTTGGCAATGATGCCGCGCTGGATTTCGTTCGAGCCGCCGTAGATCGACACCTTGCGGAAGTTGAAATACTGCGGCGCGGCCGGTGCCGCCCAATGCTCGTCGGTGCCGAATTCAGCCTGCTCCTCGTGGTAGGGGAGGGCGAGCGGGCCGGCGACTTCGAGAAGCAGCTCGGTCGTCGCCTGCTGGATTTCGGAACCCTTTATTTTCAGGATCGACGAGGCCGGGTTCGGCTGGTTCGAGCGGCGCTTGCTGTCCTCGGCAAGAACGCGCAGCTGCGTCATCTCAAGCGCCTTGAGTTCGACCTCGACCGCAGCCATCTTCTCTCTGAACCGCTCGTCTTCGATCAGCGGCCTCTCGCCGGCCATCACCTTTGCTGCGAGCTGCTTCACCCGTCCGAGGCGCTGTTTCGACAGGCCGACACGGGCAATACCCGTCCGCTCGTTCCCGAGCAGGAACTTTGCGCAGTCCCAACCGCGATTTTCCTGACCGATCAGGTTCTCCGCCGGCACCCGCACGTTGTCGAAGAAGACCTCGTTGACCTCGCGACCGCCGTCGATCGTCACGATCGGACGGACCGTGATGCCGGGCGTCTTCATATCCACGAGGATAAAGGAGATACCGAGCTGTTTCTTTGCATTTGGATCGGTCCTGGCCAGCACGAAGCACCAGTCGGCGTACTGCGCGAGCGTCGTCCACGTCTTTTGCCCGTTGATGACGTAGCTGTCACCGTCACGGACCGCACTCGTCTTGAGGCCAGCGAGATCCGACCCTGCGCCCGGCTCCGAAAAGCCCTGACACCACCAGTGATCCATATTGTACATCGGCGGCAGGAACTTCTTCTTTTGCGCTTCCGTGCCGAACGCGATGACCACCGGACCACACATCGAGTAGTTGAAGGGCAGCGGTTGCGGTACCGAGCACGCCTGCACTTCCTCGCCGAAAATGTACTGCTGGATCGGCGTCCACCCCGGTCCACCCCATTCGACGGGCCACAGCGGGGCGACCCACTTCTTTTTGGCGAGCAGTCGGCAGCTTTCGACCATGTCCGCTTTGGCGAGATGCTCGCCGACCGCGATTTTTTTCCGGATCGATGACGGAATTTCCGTCAGGAAGTAGTCGCGCAGCTCCTGCCGGAACGCGTTCTCTTCGGGCGTGAATCTGAGGTCCATGATCGCTCCAGCGACAAAAAAGGTGGGCGAAAGGAGGCGCGCTCCTCCCGCGTATCGGTCCACTTCTGATTATTGGACGACTTCGAACAATCCGGCTGCACCCATGCCACCGCCGATGCACATCGTCACCACGACGTTCTTGGCCTTGCGACGACGGCCCTCGATCAGGGCATGCCCAACGAGACGTGCCCCGCTCATCCCGTAAGGGTGCCCGACGGCGATTGCGCCACCGTTGACGTTGAGCCGGTCGGCCGGGATCCCGAGCTTGTCCCGGCAATAGAGCACCTGAACCGCGAACGCCTCGTTGAGCTCCCAGAGATCGATGTCTTCCACCTTGAGCCCGGCCCGTTTGAGCAGTTTGGGCACGGCATAGATCGGACCAATCCCCATTTCATCGGGCTCGCAGCCGGCGACGGCGAAGCCCTTGTAGATGCCGAGCGGTTTCAGGCCCCGCTTCGCGGCCTGCGCCCCGCTCATGATTATCGACATGCTCGCGCCATCCGAGAATTGCGATGCATTGCCTGCAGAAACGACGCCGCCATCGATCGCCGGCTTGATCTTCGCCACGCCCTCATAGGTGGTGTCGGCCCGAATTCCTTCGTCGTCCTTGAGCGTGACCTCTTCCTGCCAGGTGCGGACGATCTCCTTCTTCTCGTTCATTTCCGCCTTCGTCATCATGGTCGTGAACGGTACGATTTCGTCGTTGAATTTGCCGCCCTGCTTGGCGGCAGCCGCACGCGCCTGGCTCTCGACGCCATAACGATCCTGCACCTCACGGCCGATGTTGTATCGCTTCGCCACAGTCTCCGCCGTCTGCAGCATCGGCCAGTAGATCGCCGGAATCTTCTTTTCGAGCGCGGCGTCCTTGAAGTTTTTCCGGTTCATTTCATTCTGCACGAGGCTGATGCTTTCGAGCCCGCCAGCGGCATAGATGTCGCCTTCGCCTGCCTGGACGCGCTGAGCCGCAAGTGCGATTGTCTGCAGCCCCGACGAGCAGAACCTGTTGACCGTGAGCCCCGATACCCCGACTGGACAACCCGCCGCGAGCGCGACCTGTCGGGCAATGTTCCAGCCGGTTGCCCCTTCGGGATTGGCACAGCCGACGATCACATCCTCGATCTCACCCGGCTCGACCTTGGCCCGCTCCATCGCGTGTTTGACCACGTGCCCGCCCATCGACGCGCCGTGCGTGGCATTGAGCGCACCGCGCCAGGATTTGGCGAGGCCTGTTCGAGCGGTCGAGACGATGACGGCGTCGGTCATGATGTTTCCTTCCCTTTACGTCAGAGTTGGCTGAACTAAATCCCAACTTCTCCCAACTTGCAATCCGAGCGGCCTCCGGACCGGTCATTGCAGGACAGGTGAGCCTGCATGCCCGATGCGCCGTGGTGCGTTCCGGCGCCCAAACTCATGTCCTTCAGGGGGCGTTGCTGCGGCGCGGCAGGGCAGAACCTGACCGTCTCCAGTTGGGATAGGCCTTGTAGCCGAGCTTGGGCATCAGGAAGGTCGCCGAAGGGTCCACGCATAAACCAAGCGCGGCGAGGGCCTGTCGCCCGATCAGCATCCGTGACGTCATGTCACTCCGGTTGGTCAGAGTGATGTCGACGCTGGCACGATGAGGTCCGACTTCCAGAATGGTGGCGATCACCGGTCGCCGCTCGACCGTTCCGTTGGAACTGGTCACGTCGCGCAAGTCGATCAGCGGCGCTCGGACATTGATGACGAGCCCGGGACGTCTGCGGGAGGGTGTGACGTCGAAGGTAACGAAGGTTTCCGTATCAACTTTCTCAAACTGCACGTTCTCGGCGTGCAGGGCGCTTGTCTTAGCACCCGTGTCGGCCTTTGCCTTCAGTGCCACGAGGTCGAGTTCCGGGAGTGCCACCCATTCCTGCCATCCTATCATGAGCATTGTTGGGCAATCCCCGAGAGTAGCCGGTGTTGTCTCCGCCCCGCCGCGGCCTTGACTCGGGCCGACCCGATCCTGCCATGTCAGGTTGATTTAACTCCGCATTGCGCGTCATGCCACGGGGGCTCCCTTCCGAGCAAGTCGCTCTGTAATGGGGATCAAATTCACCCAAGCAAAACGCGACAGTGTCGTTTCGAACTGCTATTGAGAGGGCCGAAGTGCAGCGAGCGCGCTGGCGCCGTGTTGCAAGGTATGGATTGGCGTGAAGCCTGCAAAACGAGATTTGCGACCGATTAAGCGCTACGCGGCCGTTGCCGCGCTGGTCGGGGCGTTTGCTTTGCTGGTGGCTGGACTCCTGCCTTTGGCCTTTCCATCTTTCCACTCGCGGGCACCGATATCCACCCCGGTAACTGCCGCATCGTCGGACGTGATTTTCGTTTCCGAGCCCATACAGCTGAGTTCGACCCCATCGATCGCGCTCCTGTCCGGACGGCTGGTTGCGGGGCCGCGCTCCGCAGTCGGGTCGCGGATGCTGATCCTGGAGTCCGCCCGCTTCGAGGTTGACTTGTCATCGACATCCGGTCGGGCGTCCGATGACGGCAAATCCGGAAGTGATGCCACGCGAAACATCGCGTTGACACAATCACTCTACCCGCAACTTGCCGCCCTCGGTTTCGACCGTGTCCGCATCCTGTCGTCGTCTGCCCTGATCCGCTGGAATGGCCATGAGGGCGTCGAGATTACAGATCTGAACCTTGATCTGACGCCGCGTCGCACCGGGCCGGTGACGTCATCCGGTCGCTTCGTGTTCGCCGGAGAAGACGTCGAGATCTCGGTCGCCGTAGGCCATTGGGCGGCCGTCAATTTCGAACCGCGAAAGATCGGCGAACGGATCGGCCTTGGAACCCGGCCGGCGGACGCGTTCGGGCCGTTTACAAAAGTGACAATGAAGTCGGGAAAATCGTCTCTCTCGTTCGATGGCCAGATGGTTTTCGCAAGTACAACGACTGCCGCAGTCGGTGAACTCCATGTGACAGCGACCGACCCGCTCAAGGTGCTGCGGGCCTTCGGCTTCGCCGGGCCTTCGGTTCAGAAGATCGATCCGGTGGCGTTTTCCGGATCGATCGTCTGGCGTGACCGACACATCACATCCGACGACGCCACCCTGCGTGTGGGCGACCAGTCTGCAACGGGGGCAGTGGTACTCTCCGTGCGGGAGGACCGCCCGATGATCGAAGGCACTATGTCGCTCGCTCGCCTCGATCTTGCGCCTTACATCGGATCGCTCAAGTCGACGGCGAGTGGTGGCTCTGCCCCGCAGCCCTGGGCGGCAACGGCGATGCATTTTCCGCTCGCTTCATTGGTCGACGCTGATGTCCGCCTGTCCGCACATCAGCTTTTTGCCGGTGAATCCCTGATCGGGAAGGGCAGTGCGACACTTGCCATCCGTAAGGGCAGGGTAAATGCGAATATCGCCGAACTTGAACTTCAGGCATTGAAGGGCACAGTGCAACTCGATGCCGATATGACCGGGAGCTCTCCGACGTATTCGATCAGAAGCCGGTTCGAGACAACCGACACCGCCTGGCTGGCGCGTGCACTGTCCCTCGATGCTCGTATCATCGGGCGCACCACCGGCACGGTTGAACTCGCCGGCACTGGCGACACGTTGGGCGCGCTCCTCGACGGCGCACGAGGCCGTTTATCTCTGAAATCCAATGAAGCCGTCACGATACCGCTCAATACCGGCATGCTTCGATCTGTCGCCAGATCCACGAGCGAGATGGGATCGAAAGAGTGGAAAACGCTTTTGACCGGGACGCGGGTGGAAGAGCTGGACGTCCGGTGTCAGGTTCAGGGTGATCGCATTATGATCGAGCGGGCTGCGGTGCTGGACAAGGGAATGCGGACCTCCCTGACTGGCTCCATCGATCGGGAAACGAGAGTGATCGACGCACAGATAGTGACCGCTCCGGCGTTGCCGGCGTCGAAATCCGCCACTCGATCGCAGCGACCCGGCGCGGAACCGGACCGTGTCAGTCTGGCTGTTCGTGGTACACTCGATTTTCCGCGCCTCGAGCCGCCGCCCGCCGCTCCCCAACCATGAAGAGACCGCTCCGGAATAAGGCCGTCTCGGCAGGAGGCGGCGCGTGACCCTGCCGGACGTTGCGCCATATGTCGGCCTGGCTCTATGGGCCTTTCTCGCTGCCACGTTGCTACCGCTGTCGTCCGAAGCAGGGCTCTGGGCAGGCATTACACAAGGCCAGCTCAACCCGGGCGGCCTGTTCTTGGCTGCGACGGTCGGCAACGTAGCTGGCGCACTCCTGAATTGGTGGCTCGGCACAAGGCTCGCGCGTTACGACGGCTCCTGGACTCCATTGAAGCCTGCGACAATTGCGGCGGCTCGCGAGCGGTTTTTGCGCTGGGGGACCTGGTCGCTGCTGTTCTCGTGGGTGCCCATCGTGGGCGACCCGCTGACCTTTGTTGCTGGCCTGCTCGGCGTCCCGCTGAAGATCTTCTTCCCTCTCGTGGCGATCGGAAAGGCAGCTCGCTATCTGGCGATCGTATGGGGTGCGGCCTGATAAGAATGCTCGCCCGTTAGGCAGTTTGCCGAATTTGTTGGCAAGCGCACGTCAGACACGAAAGGCCGTGCATTCGCCAACCTGCTAGCATTAGCGAGCCTGTCAGGGCGGTTCCTGTCGGACGGATCGCAAAATGGGTGACCGCTACGATCGAGACATGATGGCGCGTCGTCGCCGGCATGAGGGCCTGAAGTTCCCCGAGCCGATATTGCGCTGGGGGTTGGGCTCGTCCGTCGCCGGAGTCGGACATAACGGCGGGCCGCCCCTCGACGAAGAGCCGGGATATCTGGTCCGTCGCCACTGCTGGAAAAAGGCACCCCGCGAGGCATGGAAGCCCCCGCCGATGCCGATCCTGAA
>DAOMWV010000142.1:0-7925 GCA_035436725.1 Hyphomicrobiaceae bacterium | reverse complement strand
ACGCCGATCGAGAACCCGGTCGCAGGAACCCGCTCGCCGGTGAAGCGCGCGACGAGATCGTCGTAGCGCCCGCCACCGCCGACCGAGCCGAAGCGGACGGGCTGGCCGTCTTCGTTCTTCACCTCGAACGTCAGCTCCGCCTCGAACACCGGCCCGGTGTAGTAGTCGAGACCGCGGACGACGCTCGCGTCGACCGCAATCTGCGCATCCGAATACCCGGCAGCAGCGACGAGCCGCTCGATCTCGGCCAGTTCGGCGATACCCTCTTTGCCGAACGTGGTACCTTCGACGACAGGTGCGATGACCGACAGCGTCTTGCCGGCGCCCTGCGCTCCCGCGCCGACGAACTTCAGAACCGTGTCGATGCCTTTCGGATCGAGGCCAGCGCCTTGAGTGAAGTCACCGCTCTCGTCCTTTCGACCCTTGCCGAGAAGAAGGGCGACGCCCTCCGGCCCGAACTTGTCCATCTTGTCGACGGCCCGGAGCACGCCGAGCCGGCGCTGCGCATCCGACTCTGATTTGGGATCGACGCCGACCGAAGCGAGAACGCCATCGAGCACCTTGCGGTTGTTGACCTTGATCCGGAACTGGTCACGCGGGATGCCGAGGGTGGCGATCGCATCCGCCATCAGCATGCACGCTTCAGCATCGGCTGCGACGTTGTCGGTGCCGACCGTATCGGCGTCGCACTGCATGAACTGTCGAAACCGTCCCGGCCCGGGCTTCTCGTTGCGCCATACGGGACCCATCGCGTAGCGGCGATAGGGCTTCGGCAGCGATTGGAAATTCTCCGCCACATGCCGGGCGAGCGGCGCCGTCATGTCGTAGCGCAGCGAAAGCCACTGCTCGTCCTCGTCCTGGAACGAGAAGACGCCCGCGTTCGGCCGGTCCTGATCGGGCAGGAACTTGCCGAGCGCGTCGGTGTACTCGATGGCCGACGTTTCGAGCGGCTCGTAGCCGTAACGCTCGAAGACTTCGGCGAGCGTGCGCAGCATCCGCGCCTGCGCACGAATCTCAGCCCCCGACACGTCGCGAAACCCCTTCGGCAGCCGCGCCTCGGGCCCGCGCGGGCCACGTCCGGATTTATCCTGATTTGCCATAAAGTTAACCTGCGCCGCCCCAACCGGGCGACCCTGAAACCGGAATGCTGGCTGCCTTATAGCCGCGCGGCCGGAAAAGTGTGAAGCGGTTTTCCTGCGCGAGTGCGAAGTCGGCACCCGGAGCGCCAGAAAAAGTGCGCGAGTGCGAAGTCGGCACCCGGAGCGCCGACAAAAGAACCGCATCGAAGGCGTGCGGGACGGGATTGCCGATGCTAGGCTCGTCAAGATCAGACCGGGATACCTGCCGATACTGCAGAAATACTGGACCAGAAGCAGATGACGACCCCCAGGACACCGAACGCACCGGCACCAGTCTGGAAACGAGTGATCGCCTCGATCCTCGATTTTCTGACTGTCTTTTTCGGCGCCGGCTTCGTGATCGCGCGCCTCAGCGGACAGACGACGCCAAACGGCTTCGCATTGAACGGCGGCCCCGCGCTCGCGTTGTTCGCCGTTATTGTCGCGTATTTCCTGATCGGGCGAAGGATGGCCGGAGGCACACTCTGGGATCGCATCCTCGGCATCGCGCGACCTCAGCCGCATTGAGCCAGTTCAAAACTTGTAGCCGTACCGTGCCCCGAGCCCGTCGATGCCTTCGTTGTATCTGTTCGTATAGCCGTTCGAGAAATGCTCGAAATACAACGAGACGCTGTGATGGCGGTCGAAGCGGTAGCCGATTTCAAGGGGGAAATGCAAAAGCGCACGCGCACCCAGCGCCTTGTGATCTGGCGACGAGATGTCCCTCACCCCGTCATGGACGGCGACACCGATGCCGACACCAAAGAAAACACCGTTCTGTGCCTCGAATTGCCAGCGCGCATCGAGGTACGCCTTGCTGGTCCCGCCATTGGTATTCCAGGTTCCGCCGACAGCCGGCCTTATTACGCCGCCGAAGAACGACAGCGACGGCGTGAAGATCACTTCTGCATTGAGGTCGGGCGCGGTTGTTTCGAGCCGGAACCCGCTCCAAAGCCCGGGTACATCGTGTGCAAGCACACCAATGCGAACCTCACGGATGAGGGCACCGGAAAGAACCGGCTGCACTCCGGCGACCATCGAAAAGATGGAGAAGAGCAGCCCAAACCGGTGCGGTAACGCTCGGATCATGCTGTTACCATACCGCGCTTCGCCAGCGTAGCCCACGCCTGCTGCGCGCTTTCCGGCCCCCATGGCAGGTATCGCCCGGAGACTGTTGCCTCACGACAACCCGAACGTCGTGCGCGACAGATTCAGACCCACTCCGCGCGGCCGTCCCGGATGACGAGGAAGCGATCCTGCCACGCGTCGAGCCGCGGAACTTCGATCGTGTCGAGTCCGAGAATGATCCCGCGCACCGTTCGCCCGACATTGCCGTGCGAGGCCACGATCGTATCTCCGGGAAGCTCGGCGAGCCATTCAGAAACCCGGTCGCGCAGCATTTCGTAGTTCTCTCCCCCGCGCGGCGCCCAGCCCCACATGTCGGCCTGCCGTGCTGCGAAGCCCTCCGGGTCGAGGCTCGGCAGTTCACTGTAGAGAAGCCCCTCCCAGTGGCCGAAGTGCTGTTCTTTGAGCCGATCGTCACGCGCGAACGGCTCATCCGCCAGACCCAGTTCACGTCGCACGATCCGCATCGTCTCCGCCGCGCGATCGAGCGGGCTCGAGACGAAATGAAGCCGCGCCGCATCCGCCCCGACGAGCTCGCGAAGGACACGCCCGTTGCGCGCCGCCTGTTCGCGGCCGAGCGCGTTCAGCGGGATGTCGGTCTGCCCCTGGTAGCGCTGCACGCGATTCCAGTCCGTCTCGCCGTGACGGATGAAGTAAAGGGTCGGATGCATGATCTGTCCGGCCTTACACCTTGAGCACGAGCTTGCCGAAATTGCCGCTCGTGTAGAGCAGATTGAGAACGTCGGGGTAGGCGTCGATACCGCCGGTGCGTACGTCCTCGCGGATCTTGAGCTTGCCTTCCTGATGCCAGATTCCGAGCTGGCTGATCGCTTCGGGGATGCGCTCGGCCCAGTCGAACACGATGAGACCCTGCATCCGTAGCCGCTGCGTGAGCACGGCGCGCAGGTTCTTCGGCCCTTCCGGCATCGAAGTCGCATTGTAGGCCGAAATGAGCCCGCAGACCGGGATACGGCCAAAACGGTTCATCTGCATGAGAACCGTATCGAGGATCTCGCCACCGACATTCTCGAAATAGACGTCGATGCCGTCGGGGCACGCGGCCTTGAGTTCCTTGGCGAGATTTCCGCCCTTGTAATCGACGCAGGCATCGAAGCCCAGTTGCTCGACGACGTACTTGCACTTCTCAGCTCCGCCCGCGATGCCGACCGCGCGACACCCCTTGATCTTGGCGATCTGACCGACGATCGAACCGACGGCCCCGGATGCGGCGGAAACCACCACAGTCTCTCCGGCCTTCGGCTGGCCGACTTCGAGCAGGCCGAAATACGCGGTCCAGCCAGGCATTCCGAGCCCGCCGATCCAGCGCTCGATCGGCGCTTTCGTGAGGTCGACTTTCACCACGCGATCACCGTCGCTGATCGCGTATTGCTGCACGCCGAGCAGACCCTGTACCGCGTCGCCGACCTTGAATTTCGGATGCTTCGATGCGTCCACGATGCCCGCGCTATAGGAGCGCATGACTTCGCCGAGACCGACCGGAGGCACGTAGGACTTGCCCTCGTTGACCCAGCCGCGCATGGCCGGATCGAGCGAGATGCAGTCGATCTTGACGCGGAACTGCCCGTCCTTCGGTTCTGCGATGGGGCGGTCCTCGATCTGCCAGCAGTCGCGTGTGATGAGCCCCGGTGCGGGGCGCTTCTTCAGAAGACAAACTCGGTTCTGGGCCATGGTATCCTCTCCGTGTTGTCCGGAGTGTTGCCCACCCGACCGGGCGCGGCAAGTCACGACCGCGCAAACCTCTCCGTCAGAACACGAAACGGCGGGCACCGAAGCACCCGCCGTTCGAATCGCAGACCGGAAAGGGCCGATATTACTTGCTGGCCTTCTTGATGTAGGCGATCAGGTCCTTGCGGTCCTGCTCGTCCTTGAGACCGGCGAACGCCATCTTGTTGCCAGGCATGTAGGCGCGCGGATCGAGCAGGTACTTGTCGAGCTCGGCTTCGGTCCAGACGAGGCCCTTTTCACCGGCTGCCTTGTTCGCGTCCGAATAATTGAAGCCTTCGACGGTCCCCGACTTGCGGCCGAGAATACCGTTGAGCTGCGGGCCGACCTTGTTCTTGGCGCCCTCGCCGATGTCATGGCACGCCTTGCACTTCTTGAAGACGTCCTCGCCTGCGGCGGCGTCTTGGGCAACGGCTGTCCCGACCGAACCGATCAGCATCACGCCTGCAACGAAGACTTTCGCGAGATTCATAGTTCGTTTCCCTCATCCCGATAGAGCCACACCTCGGCTTCGCCCGGAAATATAGTGATTTTCGCGACTATTTGGAGGCCTTGTGGAGTGTCATCTTGTAGCACCCCCACGGGTCCAGTTTCGCGGTGCCTGACGTGGCTGATCAGCGCGGCGACGCCGCCTGCTGCGGCGACTTCGGCTCGCCCCGCCCACCCCGCAGCGGTGTCATCTTGCGACCATCAACTAACCCTTTGGCGTCGAATTCTTTTTCCCAATAAGGTTCCGACCCGTAGAGTTCCGACAGGAACTCGATCAGCGCGTTCACCTTGGTCGGCATGAAATCGCGGCAGGGGTAGACGGCATAAATTGCGACATTGTCCGAGCCGGTGTACTCCGGCAGCACGACCTTCAGCTCACCGCGCTTCAGTTCTGGGCCGATATCCCAGATCGAGCGCAGCGCCATCCCGACACCGGACATGACAGCGGTCCGGACGAACTCTGCCGAGTTGGAACGCACGTTACCTTTGACCCTGATCTGATGTTCCCCGCCCGGGCCCTTCAGCCGCCAGACGTCCTGCGCACCCGCCGAGAGGCAGTTGTGAAAATCGAGGTCGGAAATCTTTTCCGGTACACCGTTCTTTTCGATGTACTTCGGCGCTGCCACGATGACGCGGCGATCGACGGCCAGTTTTTTCTGCACGAGCGACGAATCCTGAAGTTCGCCGATGCGGATGGCGACATCGAAGCCGCGACTGATGATGTCGACGAAGTCGTCGGTCAGATACATGTCCAGCTCAATTTCCGGGAACTTTACAAGAAAATCAGCAAGATATGGAGCAATGTGGAGACGGCTGAAGGTCGTCGGAGCCGTAATCTTGAGGACGCCGCGCGCCTTGGTGTTGCGCCGGGAGACGAAATCCTGCGCCTCTTCGACGAGATTGAGAATGTCGACGACGCGCTTGAAGAAGCCCTCGCCGGTTTCCGTCAGCGTCAGCTGCCGCGTCGTCCGCTGGAACAGGCGTGCTCCGAGCTCTTCCTCGAGCAGGCTGATCCGCTTGGAGACGACGGCCGGCGAAAGGCCCATTTCACGGCCTGCGGCGCTCATGTTGCCCGTGCGCGCCACGCGCGAAAAGATCTCGAGATCGGTAATGGCTGTCACTGGAACCCCCGGGGACACAGCTGGACGACACGATGTTGAAAGTGCTTCAGAAAATCGGTGGCGACCGCCGCACGTCGGACGTCATTCACCGATCTGTCCAAGCACCTTCTTCAATTCGGCATAACTACGCGAGGCGGCCAATGTTTGTCTCGGTTAAAGGTAGTTTGGACCAATGTTTCGCATTTTCGTTGAAAATCATTCAGGAGGTCCGCACGACCGGTGCGCGCGCACGATCGCCCCTGACGCAGCCGACACGCCCTGTGCGGCTTCGGCGCGCAATCTGCCGGCATGTGTGGACACCGGGCCGTTTCGGCGCGCGCCATGCGCAAGAAAGCCTGCACACCCGGCAGCGAACTGTCATAACATGCACCGACACGCGATCGCGCGCTCCGGCACTGGCAGCGCGACGGGTCGGTTTCTCATAACGACGTACAGTCGCGTCTCGCGCGCAGTCCGCGAGCCGCAGGATCGACGATAGATCGGAGAACGTCATGTCGATGATCGCAATGCCGGCCCCGGACCAGTCGGTCGTCGGCCGCCGCGCCGACATCGTGCGCGACCTCAAGGCGCGCCTCGGCGCCGACAGGGTCATCGCCGACGACGACGGACGCCGCGCCTACGACACGGATGCCCTGACCGCTTATCGCTGCATGCCGCTCGCCGTCGTCCTGCCACGCACGACCGAAGAGGTGGCGACCGCACTGCGCTACTGTCACGACCACGGCGTAAAGGTCATCGCGCGCGGCGCCGGAACGTCGCTTGCTGGCGGCGCACTACCGACCGAAGACTCGATCGTCATCGCAGTGTCGAAGATGAACCGCGTCCTCGAGATCGACTACGCCAATCGCACCGCCCGCGTCGAAACCGGCATCACGAACCTCGCGATTTCCGCAGCCGTAGGCCCGGCCGGCTTCTTCTACGCCCCCGATCCTTCGAGCCAGCTCGCCTGCACGCTCGCCGGCAACATCGGCATGAACTCCGGTGGCGCACACTGCCTGAAATATGGTGTCACGACGAACAACATCCTCGGCGTCCGCATGGTGATGCTCGACGGCCAGATCGTCGACATCGGCGGACCGCATCTCGATTCCGGCGGCTACGATCTCCTCGGCCTGATCGTCGGATCGGAGGGGCAGTTCGGCATCGTCACCGAAGCCACGGTCCGCATCCTGCGCGCCGCCGAAGGCGCGCGACCCATGCTGATCGGCTTCAAGACGAGCGAGATCGCCGGCGCCTGCGTGTCCGCGATCATCGGTGCCGGCATCATTCCCGTCGCCATCGAGTTCATGGACAAGCCCGCGATCGAGATTTGCGAGGCGTTCGCCAAGGCCGGCTACCCCCGGGATTGCGAAGCGCTCCTGATCGTCGAGGTCGAAGGCGCTCCGGAAGAGATCGACGACCAGCTCGCCCGTATCGTCGCCATCGCCAAGGATTTCGACCCGACCGTCGTCAAGGTCTCCGACAGCCCCGAGATGAGCGCCAAGATCTGGAAAGGCCGCAAGAGCGCTTTCGGCGCTGTCGGCCGGCTCGCGGACTACTACTGCATGGACGGCACCATCCCGCTCGGTCGCCTGCCCGAAGTTCTGCGCGCCATCTCCGACATCTGTGCCAAGCACGGTCTCAAGGTCGCGAACATCTTCCACGCCGGCGATGGCAACCTCCATCCGCTCATCCTGTACAATGCCAACGATCCCGCTGAAGCCGAACGCGCCGAAGCGGCCGGCGCCGAGATCCTGACGCTCTGCGTCGACGTCGGCGGCTGCCTCACGGGGGAGCACGGCGTCGGCATCGAGAAGCGCGATCTCATGAAGGTACAGTTCAGCGAAACCGATCTTGCCGTCCAGATGCGCATCAAGACCGTGTTCGATCCTGACTGGCTGCTCAATCCGGCGAAGGTTTTCCCGCTCGACGTGTCCATGAAGGCCGGCGCCGGATCGCCCGCCCCGATCGCAGCAGAATAAAGAGGCAGTCCGACGTGACGAACGCATATGTGCCATCGACCGAGGACGAACTCGCAAGCCTCGTCTCCGACGCGCGTGACAGGTCCGTCGGTCTCGACATTTTCGGTGGCGGGACGAAATCCGCCATCGGCCGGCCGACCAACGCCACCGCGCGCGTTTCCCTGAACCGTATCACCGGCATCACGCTCTATGAGCCGAACGAAATGGTGATGAGCGCGCGCGCCGGCACGTCACTCACGGAGATTCGTGCAGCCCTCGCCCGCGGGCGTCAGATGATGGTGTTCGAACCCGCCGAACTCGCCGGCCTCGTCGGCGGCGATCCCGCACGCGCCACGATCGGCGGCGTTTTCGCCACCAACGCCTCCGGC
>DAOMWV010000141.1:0-7935 GCA_035436725.1 Hyphomicrobiaceae bacterium | reverse complement strand
GAGGCCGAAGCCGTAGCCGGCCGCTGCGGGGTCCATGGTGTCGGCGATGCGATCCTCGATGCGTTCGGGGAGATGATCGGACACCATGTGGGCGACGGTGCGCGGGCCGAGGATGCGGGCCTGCCCGAACGTGCCGCCCCGCCGCAGCATTTCGACGAAGCGGACGTAGTCTACGGCGGTCGATACCGCGCCACCGCCGCCAGCATGCCATTTCACGCTGTCGGCAAGCTCGTGCATCAGTTTCGGTGTGGGCGTATTCGTGTCCGGGTCGATGGCATGCGGTCGGGCGTATCGGCCGCGATGCGCTGGAGTCAGATCGAATGTCGTCGATGTCATCCCGAGCGGGCGCCAGACATGTTCCTCCAGATACGCGCCGAGCGTCCGTCCGGTCACCGCTTCGACGACGAAGCCGAGCACGTCCGTCGAGTATCCGTATGCCCAGTCGGTTCCGGGGTCGAAAAGGAGCGGGCTTTCTGCAAGCGCGGCCAGGGTTTCGGCCTTGGTCAGCTTGACGGGGGCGACGATGGAACTTGGCGGATAGCGCTTGTGAGCCGCGGACGTTCCGTTGTCGCGATAGGTCAGGCCGGAGGTATGTCGCAAAAGATCCTGGATGGTCGGAACTCGTGCGGCTGGTCGGGTATCAAGATTGTCGGGGTCGCGGCTGGTCGCAACGCGAAGCCCGGCCAGGTCCGGGAGGAAGCGGGACACAGGGTCGCCGAGGCAGACGATACCCTGCTCGGCCAGCTGCATGATCGCGACCGAGGTCATCGGCTTGGTCATGGAGGCGATGGCGAATACGCTGTCAGGGGTCATCGCCGATTTGGTCGCGGGATCGCGGAAGCCGAGGGCTTCGAGGTGAAGCAGCCGACCGTGGCGCGCGATCGCAAGGACGGAACCGGGGCTTTTGCCGGCGTCGATTTCGCGGCGCAAGGCATCACGAAGCGTCGACAGGCGCGCGGGATCGAGGCCGCTGTCGCGTGGATTGGCCACGGGGAGTTCGGAAGACGAGAAGGCAGAGAGTGACATCGCGGGTCCGCTGCGTTGGTTCGACACGGCCATAGCAGACCGGCTCAGGTGAGACGTCCAGAGCGAAAAGCGCGTACCGTCGACGCGCGGACGGCAGGGCTCGGCGGACTACGCGCCGCCACCCAGACATCAGGGTTCGGCGATGGCCGTGAGATATGCCAGAATGGCTTCGATCTCCTCGGCCTTGAACGTGGCCTCGGGCATGTCCGGGTGGCCGGTCACGATGCCCTCGGCGAGGGGCTCGGCCAAGGTTTCCAGCTTGTACTTGCGCCCGAGATGCCGGAAGGCCGGCGCCTTCGCGAGCGCGCTATCGCCAGTTGCTCCGACCGCATGGCACTGGCCGCATCGTGCGTCGAGAAGGGCGCGGCCCCGATCCTCGAGGTCACCTGCGACGGCCGGCGACGCCGCCGTCAGCACCGAGAGCGCCGTCATGCACACAATCGCCAGCTTCAGACTGGACCGCGTGGATCTGGTTATCGCCCGCATCATGATTTGCTCGGTGGAGGCCGTTTGCCGTCGTTGTCGGGGCCGGTGAGGAGCGGCTTGGTGCGATCGGCTCTCAAGGTATCGATATAGGCAATGAGAGCGACGATCTCGTCGTTGGTCAGGCTGATGTCCGGCATGTCGTGTGCGGGATTGACGAGGACGTTCCGGATGCGTGTTCCGGTTTGCTCAGGTACGTTGGCAATGGTGCGCAGGGATGGTGCGGCGGGTTGACCGGATGCGTTGGAGTCCGGTGTCAGGTGGCAGGATGCGCACAGCTTGACGGCGAGCTCACTGCCCCGGGCGGCCATCTTTTCCATGGCGGATTGCTGCGCGACGACGGGTGTCGCGCCAGTCATCACGAGAACGGCCAGGGCTGCGCCGCCCAAGGTCCGGGCAAGAAGGCGGCGGGTCGCCCCGCGTGAATCAGCAGTGCTGGTCATGAGCCAAAGCCATTTTCGAGCTGGTCTTCCATGGGCAGGAGACCACACGTGGCAGGGCTCGCAATTGCGCCCGATCAACGCGAGTGTCGGGGCGTTTCAGACTGTGCGATAGCCGCCGTCGACCGTGACCATCGAGCCGGTCACATAGGACGACATGTCGGAGGCGAGGAAGACGGCAGGGCCGACGATATCGGCCGGTTTTCCGGTGCGGGCCAGCGGCGTGTGATCGACGAAGGCGCGTACGAGTTCCGGCATGTTGGCCCGGGCCTTCTCGTTCAGGGGGCTTTCGATGAAGCCGGGTCCGATGGCGTTGACGCGGACGCCATCCTTGCCGAGTTCGGCGGCGAGGGCGCGCGTCAGGCCGAGAACGCCGTGCTTCGACGTGGTGTAGGCGACGGCGCTGGGCGTCCTGACGTGCACGAACGACTGGATGGAGCCGATGTTGACGATACGGCCCTTCGTGGCCCGCAGGTCCTCTATGAAGGCGTGGGTGACATTATAGACGCCGTCGAGGTTGATCGAGAGGATCGTGTCCCAGTCGGCGTCGGCGACTTCGGGCGGCGAGGTGAAAGGGTTCCGGCGCGTTATGCCGGCGTTGTTGACGAGGACCGAGACCTTCCCAATCGACGCGGAGACCTTCGCGGCGACGGCGCGGCAGGCGGCCCGGTCGGTGACGTCGAGTTCATGGGCAGTGGCGGTGCCGCCGGCCTTCGTGATCAGAGAGCACGTTTCCTCCGCGCCCTTCAGGTTCTGGTCGAGCGCGACGATGCGGGCGCCTTCGCGGGCGTAGCCTTCCGCGATGGCGCGGCCGATGCCCGAACTGGCACCCGTTATGACGGCGAGATGTCCCTCGAGCAGGCCGGCCATGGCGTATCCCCTTGCATTATCCGTTCAGAGCGGGCGTTCGGTGTCAGTGCGGAGTTTGCCGAGACGACAAAGCCGCGCGAAGGGCCGATTTCGCGCGGCTGGGTTTCGTCTGATGCTGTCGTCGGGGGGTCAGACGATCTTCTGGCCGGTCTTGGCCCAGTCGGCGGTGAACTGGGCGACGCCCTTGTCGGTCAGCGGGTGCTGGGCGAGGCTCTTGAGGATATTCGGCGGGATCGTCGAAACGTCGGCGCCGGCAAGGGCTGCGTCGCGGACGTGGCCGACCGTGCGGATGGATGCGGCAAGGATCTCGGTCCCGAGATCGGGGTAGTTGTCGTAGATCTGCCTGATCTCGCGGATCAGGTTCATGCCGTCGTAGCCGATGTCGTCGATGCGGCCGATGAAGGGCGAGATGTACGTCGCCCCGGCTTTGGCAGCCAGAAGCGCCTGGGTCGCAGAGAAGCAGAGTGTCACATTGGTCTTGATGCCATCCGACGTGAGCGCCTTGCAGGCTTTAAGCCCGTCCCAGGTCAGCGGCAACTTGATCGTCACGTTGCTGGCGATCTTGGCGAGGACGGCAGCCTCCTTCATCATCTGTCCGTATTCGGTCGAGGCTACTTCGGCGGAGACGGGACCGGGGACGGCCGCGCAGATCTCGGCGATGATGGTCTTGAAATCGCGGTTTGCCTTGGCGACGAGCGAGGGGTTGGTGGTGACGCCATCGAGCAGGCCAGTGGAGGCGAGGTCCTTGATTTCGGCCACGTCGGCGGTATCGACGAAGAATTTCACGGTCTTTTCTCCTTGCCATCGGCTCGCCCATCGAGCACGCCATATCTATCTCCTCGGAGCCATTTGCAAAAGAGCGAGCAGGTGTGAACGACCTATTCGGTAAAGATGACGACGCGCGTGAAGCGCCGGCGCGGAGCCGTCCGGCGGGCAAGGTCGTGCCGCAGGGGCCGCTCGTACCTGTTCTGTTGCCGGTCGCACTCGACCAGACCTACGACTACGTGTCGATCGACGGCGAGGTGCCGGAGCCGGGTAGCTTCGTCGTGGTGCCATTCGGGCCGCAGATGCGGATCGGCGTCGTCTGGGACAGGGCGGTGGGCGAAGGGAAGCCTGTCGACCCGAAAAAGCTGAAGGCGATCGACGGCGTGATGGAGGTGCCCGGACTACCGGCGGTGTCGCTGCAATTTGCCGAGTGGATCGCGCGCTACACGCTGTCGCCGCTCGGCATGGTCGTCCGGATGATGATGAGCGCGCAGGCCGTGTTCGAGCCGCAGAAGCCGCGGTTCGGCGTGGTGGCTGTCTTCGGGGCTCCGCATCCGCCGCGACTGACGCCGGCGCGTGCGCGGGCTCTCGAGATCGCGGCGGACGGGCTCATACGGACGAAGGCGGCGCTTGCCGAGCAGTCGGGATGTTCGACCGGTGTCATCGACGGTCTCGTGGCGGCGGGTTGTCTCGCAGAGGCTGCCATCCCTGAGAAGAGGTTCCAGCGGCTCGACCCGAAGCACACCACCGTGACGTTCGGAGACGCGCAACAGATGGCCGTCGACGCCTTGCGCGCAGCGGTAGATGGCGGAACCTTCTCGGTCTCGCTTCTCGACGGCGTGACAGGGTCGGGAAAGACCGAAGTCTATTTTGAAGCAGTGGCGCGGGCGCTCGCGGCGGGCAAACAGGCGCTCGTTATGCTGCCGGAGATCGCCCTCACGTCGCAGTTCATGGACCGATTCCAGAGACGGTTTGGTGGGATGCCGGCGGAGTGGCATTCGGCGCTGAGTGCCAACGAGCGGGCACGCGTCTGGCGCGGGGTAGCGACGGGAGAGGTTCGCGTCGTTGCAGGCGCCCGGTCGGCGCTTTTTCTGCCGTACGCCGATCTAGGTCTCATCGTTGTCGATGAAGAGCACGACCAGGGCTACAAGCAGGACGATCGCGTGCACTATCAGGCGCGCGACATGTCCGTGGTGCGCGGTTCGATCGGGAAGTTTCCGGTGGTGCTCGCCTCGGCGACGCCGTCCATCGAGAGTCACGTCAATGCGCGCTCCGGCAAGTACCGGCATCTCATCATACCGGGCAGATATTCCGGGGCGGAGCTGCCGGAGGTCGCCGCGATCGATCTGAGGCGTGAGCAGCCAGACAAGGGGCGATGGCTGGCACCGCGACTCGTCGAGGCAATGGGCGAGACGCTCGGCAAAGGCCAGCAGACCCTCTTGTTTCTGAACCGTCGGGGTTATGCGCCTCTGACACTCTGCCGGAGCTGTGGACACAGGATCGAATGCCCGCAATGCAACGCGTGGCTTGTCGAACACCGGTTCCGGAACCGGCTCAACTGTCATCATTGCGGATTCTCACTGCCAATTCCGAAGGCTTGCCCGAAGTGCAAGACGGAGGATGCGCTCGTGGCGTGCGGCCCCGGCGTCGAGCGGATTGCGGAGGAAGTGCGGGAGCGCTTTCCCGCTGCTTCGCTGGCATTGCTCTCGTCCGACCTCGTGCCGGGTCTCGAGGAAATGCGGGAGATGATTCGCACCATCGAGCGGGGCGAGACCGACATCATCATCGGCACGCAGATGGTGGCGAAGGGGCATCACTTTCCTGACCTGTCGCTGGTCGGGATCGTCGATGGCGATCTTGGCCTCGCGCAAGGCGCAGACCCACGGGCAGGCGAGCGGACGTTTCAGTTGCTGCACCAAGTGACAGGGCGTGCGGGGCGGGCGGCCGCAATCGGGCGCGGCCTGGTGCAGACCTATATGCCCGAGCATCCGGTCATGCAGGCGATCATAACCGGGGATCGGGACGCCTATATCGAGGAGGAGATAAGGCTTAGGCAGGCGGGCGCGCTGCCGCCATACGGGCGGCTCGTGGCGATCATCGTCTCGGCGCGCGACAAGGAACTGGCGGAGAAAGTTGCGCGAACGATCGCCGATCGGCGCCCATTAGCCGAGAGGATCGTCGTACTCGGACCGGCCGAGGCGCCGATTGCGCTGGTGCGAGGGCGATACCGTTGGCGGCTTCTCGTGCGGTCACAACGGGACGTCGACGTTCAGGCGTATCTCAGGGATTGGTTCGCCGATTTGCCGGAGTTCAAGGGTGACGTCCGCATCAGTGTCGATGTCGACCCCTACAACTTTCTTTAGAATTGGGCGGTATCGAATCATGACTGCGTGCGCTTCACGTTCAGTGATCCGCGCTCGAACGCACGAGCAGTTCCGCAGAACAACGCACTTCAAAGACATCTGATTTTCCGGCCCGATGGGAGGTCTGGTGCTTTTCTGCATCAAGTTCAGGGCGCGGATGATGCGGCACGATCGGCTCCGGAAAATTTAGGGAATCGTTAACCACCGTAAACGAGTGTTGAATCATGCTCGAGGCGCGGATTCGATTTCTCGAGTTATGCGTTCGCGAATTGCATGCGCAATTTTGTTGTTGTTCACAGCGTCAGGTGATGCGGGCGCCGGGCTGGAGCACTTTCCGGCGTCGCTGTGAGTAGGCCCCAGTTTGCGTCTGTGCCGGTTGGCTGCGGCAAATCTGTAAGCGGGACTTTCGAAATTCGGTGTTCAGGCCGACGCGAAACCAATGCGGTTTTGCGGCAGGCGTTGCTTTGCCGGTTTCGATCACAGGGCTGAAGTCCGCCAAAAGGCGACGGGCCGGGACGAGAGACATGGCGACTGCTTTGGGCACGACAGGTTGGAGAGCCGGACTTTCGGAGCGGGTTCGACGCGCCGCTACCGTACTCACGGCAATCGCGGCAATTGCCGGCGCATCGGCACCGGCATCCGCCAACGTGACCGGCACCTGGACTGCGTCGGCGAGCGGCGGAAGTGCCGTCGCCAATGGTGTCACGGTCACATTGTCCTTGTCAGCGGTCGGCACACCCGCGCCTAGCGCCGACACGATGAATGCGACCAACTATTGGACCAATTCGTATACGGGCGGCACTCCGAACGGACAGCCATCGCTCTTCTTTATCGTTCCGGCGGCAGGTGCGACTGCCACAATTACATTCAGCAAGCCGGTCGACAATCCGATCATCCATATAGATCGACTCGGTGGCAGCAATGCCGGTGTTGCGAACTCGAGCCAGTGGACGCTGACCACACCAAGCGTCACGATGACCGAGCTTGGCGGCAGCAATGCCCAGTTCGAGGTCGTCGGGAATCAGTTTTTCCGAACCGCTTCTGGGGCAGCGGCTGGAGGTGAGTGTAACGGAACTGCATCGGGCACCGCCTGTGGATCGATCCAGTTCAATGGCACGAACATCACGTCGCTGACTTTCACAGTCGTCATGATCGGTGGTGGCGGCATCGGCGACGGTCTGGAGATCTCCGCGGCCATCCCGGAGACGACGGTCATCTATCGCAAGCAAACTGTCAACGTAACGCCGGGGCCGTTCAATTTCACCGGCACGAACGGTGTCGGCGCCTCGACACTCAACACATCGACAACCAACCCTATCAGCTCGACCAGCTACTCGGTCACAAACCACGCAAATCCGATAACGATCAGCGAAACCGTTCCGGCCGGGTATCGGATCGACTCGACGTCGTGCGTCAACGAGCTCGGCGGTGCTGTCACGTCTACTTTCACCGGGTCGGTCACTGGAACCGGTACGATCAACATTGCTGCAGCGGCCTATGAAGGCGGCGGCCAGACGATCACGTGTACCGTCGTCAACCGATCCCGCTCGGACATGAGCGTCAGCCTTGCCGGTCTCGGACCGGCGACACTCGGGGTGCCCTATACGGGCACCTACACGTGTTCCAATGCCGCGTCGCCGTTCCTGCAGGCTGATGCGGCCTCATGCGCCATCTCGGGACTCCCGGCAGGCCTCACTTCGGTCTGCGCACCGACGCCAACGGCGAACATGGCGCCTGGCGCGGGCTTCACCTGTACCGTTTCCGGGACTCCGACAGCGGCTGGGACGGTTACAGTCACGGGCACCACCGGCGCCACTAACGATCTCAATCTGCCCAACAATACCGCGACGGCTTCGTTCACGGTGCTGCAGTCGGATATGCAGCCGAACTTGTCGGGATTACCGACGACAGCTGAAATTGGTGTACCCTATTCCGGCACGGTGCTGTGCACGAACTCTGCGACGGCGACGTCGAGCGCGCTCAATGCG
>DAOMWV010000140.1:0-7997 GCA_035436725.1 Hyphomicrobiaceae bacterium | reverse complement strand
CTCCGATCCTGTTCCTGCTGCGCTGCAAAGTGAGGCCGTATCAGGCCGCCGCAGCGAGGTTTCTGAGAACGTACTGCAGGATGCCGCCGTGGCGGTAGTAGTTGATTTCGTCCTCGGTATCGATCCGGCAGATCAGCGGCACGTCGCGCGTGACGCCGTCGCCTCCCGTAACCTTGGCGATCATCTTCTGGCGCGGCCGTACGTCGGCGAGGCCCTCGAGCGTGACCATCTCGTCGCCCTTGAGGCCGATCGATTGCCACGACAACCCGTCTTCGAACACCAGCGGCAGGATGCCCATGCCGACCAGGTTCGACCGGTGGATGCGCTCGAAGCTCTGCGCGATGACGGCCTTCACGCCGAGCAGGTTCGTCCCCTTCGCCGCCCAGTCGCGCGACGAGCCGTTGCCGTACTCGACGCCTGCGAAGACGACGAGCGGCACATTCTCCTGCGCATAGCGCATCGCCACGTCGTAGAGCGGCATTACATCGCCGGACGGATAGTGCTTGGCCCAGCCGCCTTCCTTGACCGCACCCGCCGCATCCGCGATGGCGTGGTTCTTGATGCGGATGTTGGCGAACGTGCCGCGCATCATGACTTCATGATTGCCGCGCCGCGTGCCGTACTGGTTGAAGTCCGCCGGCCGCACCTGCCGCTCGAGCAGATACGCACCCGCCGGGCTGTCTTTCTTGATCGAGCCGGCCGGCGAGATGTGGTCGGTCGTGATCTTGTCGCCGAGCAGCGCGAGGATCCGCGCGCCCTTGATGTCGGTGATCGGCTTCGGCGTCTTCGTGATGCCCTGGAAGTACGGGGGGTTCTGCACGTACGTGCTGCCCGAGTTCCAAGCGTACGTCATGCCCTTCGTCACCGGCACCTTCTGCCACCCCGCGTCGCCCTTGAAGACGTCGGCGTAGCGCGACGTGAAGATGTCGCGCGTCACGTTCTGCTGGATGAACTTCTGGATTTCCTGGTTCGACGGCCAGATGTCACGGAGGTAGACGTCCTTGCCGTCGCTGCCCTGCCCGATCGGCTCGACCGACAGGTCCTTGTGCACGCTACCGGCAAGTGCGAACGCGACGACGAGCGGCGGCGAGGCGAGGTAGTTCGCCTGTACGTCTGGCGACACGCGGCCCTCGAAGTTGCGGTTGCCCGAAAGCACCGCTGCCGCGATCGTGCCGTTGTCGTTGATCGACTTCGAGATCTCCGCCGGCAGCGGACCCGAGTTACCGATGCAGGTCGTGCAGCCGAAGCCGACGAGGTTGAAGCCGAGAGCATCGAGCGACGTCTGCAGCCCGGACTGGGAGAGATAACCCGCGACCACCTGCGATCCCGGCGCGAGCGACGTCTTCACCCACGGCTTTGTCTTGAGGCCCTTGGCAACCGCGTTCCGGGCCAGAAGGCCCGCCGCGATCAGCACGCTCGGGTTCGACGTATTGGTGCAGCTCGTGATCGCCGCAATCACCACGTCACCGTGCCCGACTGTGAAGTCCTTGCCTTCGACAGCGAAGCGTTTGCCGAGCGCGCCGGGCTTCTTGTATTCACTTTCGAGCGCCGTCGCGAAACCGGCCTTGACCTGGTTGAGCGGCACGCGACCCTCGGGACGCTTCGGGCCTGCAAGCGACGGCACCACGTCTTCCAGCGCCAGTTCGAGCGTGTCGGTGAACACCGGATCGCTCGACTGTGCCGTGCGGAACATGCCCTGCGCCTTCGAGTACTGCTCGACGAGTGCGATGCGATCCTTGTCGCGGCCCGACAGCGTGAGGTAGTTGATCGTCTCGCCGTCGACCGGGAAGAACCCGCACGTCGCGCCGTACTCCGGCGCCATGTTCGCAATCGTCGCGCGATCCGCGAGTGTCAGCGCATCGAGGCCCGGGCCATAGAATTCGACGAACTTGTTCACCACGCCCTTCTTGCGCAGCATCTGCGTGACCGTCAGCACGAGGTCGGTCGCCGTGATGCCTTCCTTGAGTGAGCCGGTGAGCTTGAACCCGATCACTTCCGGCACCAGCATCGACTGCGGCTGGCCGAGCATGGCCGCCTCTGCTTCGATGCCGCCGACGCCCCAGCCGAGAACGGCGAGACCGTTGACCATCGTCGTGTGGCTGTCGGTGCCGACGAGCGTGTCCGGATAGGCGAGGAGCTTTCCGTTCGCCTGTTCGGCCGTCCAGACCGTCTGCGCGAGATACTCGAGATTGACCTGGTGGCAGATGCCCGTGCCCGGTGGCACGACGCGGAAGTTCTGGAACGCGCCCTGGCCCCACTTGAGGAAGTTGTAGCGCTCGCCGTTACGCTCGTACTCGAGTTCGACGTTGCGTGCGAACGCCTGCGGCGTGCCGAATTCATCGACGATGACCGAGTGGTCGATGACGAGATCTACGGGGACGAGCGGATTGATCTTCTTCGGGTCGCCGCCGAGCGTCAGCATGCCGTCGCGCATCGCAGCGAGGTCGACGACGGCCGGCACGCCGGTGAAATCCTGCATGAGAACGCGCGCGGGGCGGAAGCCGATTTCCTTGCCCGCCTTGCCCTTGTCCGAGAGCCACTGCACCGCGCCCTCGATGTCCGATTTTTTGACCGTCGTGCCGTCCTCGAAGCGCAACAGGTTCTCGATCAGCACCTTGAGCGAGTACGGCAGCTTCGAGAGCCCTGTGAGGCCGTTCTTCTCGGCGTCCGGTAGCGAGAAGTACTCGTAGGTCTTGCCACCGACCGTGAGCGTCTTTTTGCACCTGAAGCTGTCGAGCGATTGCGGCGTGAGGCTCATCGGAACGGTCTCCTGCGGATAGGCCCGGTACGGGGCTCTGGGTGATGCAGCGCACCAATGTAACGTGCGCCGCACAAAAGTGGCGGAAGTCGGCCGTCGCGACGCGGAGCGCACTGGCTAAGCCGACCCTGCCCGCCTTATAAGGCGGCGTGACGGCGTTCGCCAGCGGTCGCACATGCGACTTCCGGATGGCGCGGGCGCGATTGGGGATTGGGGGCGAAACTGACTTTCGACGGACCATTCTCGGTCGAGTTGAGCGGCCTGAGCCAGCGGCGCGGCACGCGCATGCTGTTTTCGTCCCTCGACCTGTCGCTGCCCTCTGGCCGCGCACTGCTGCTCACCGGACCGAACGGGTCGGGCAAGACGACGCTGCTCCGCACCATCGCCGGCTTCCTGAAGCCCCTCTCCGGCACCGTCACCCTGAGCGGCGCTGGTGACGAGGTCGATCTGCCGGAAAAATGCCATTTCATAGGCCATTACAATGGCTTGAAGGCGTCCATGACGGCCGAGGAGAACCTCCGCTTCTGGCAGCGGGTCCTGGCCTCCGACCACGCGGGCGACGCCCGTTCGGTCAATGACGCGCTCATCGAACTGAACATCGAACATTTAGCCGACATCCCGGCCGGTTATCTGTCCGCCGGCCAGCAGCGTCGCCTCGCCCTCGCCCGGCTCCTGCTCTCGCCCCGCCCCATCTGGCTGATGGACGAGCCGACCGCCGCCCTCGACGATGCCGGAACCCGCCTCGTCGTCGCCCTCGTCGACCGCCACACGGCCGCAGGTGGCCTGGCCATCCTGTCGACCCACCTCCCATTGCCGGTGCAACGCGGCACGGGGTTCGACATGCGCGACGCCCTGCGCGAGCGCGAGGAGGCGGTGGGATGACCGCTTTCCTCGCCATCGTCGCACGCGATATCAGGCTCGCCATCGGCCGTGGCGGCGGCATCGGCACCGCTCTCGGCTTCTACCTGATCGTCGTCTCCCTGATCCCGCTCGGCCTCGGCCCCGATATCAACCTGCTGGCCCGGATCGCGCCGGGGGTCCTCTGGGTCGCGTTGCTGCTGTCCGCGCTCCTCTCCGCCGACGGCATCTTTGCCGCCGACGAGGCCGACGGCTCGCTCGACATCCTGTCGATGTCCGCCCTTCCCCTGGAGGCCGTGACATTTGCCAAGATGGCCGCCCACTGGCTTTCCACCGCACTCCCCCTGGTGCTCCTTACCCCCCTGTTGGGCCTGCTGCTCAATCTCGAAGGCGCGGCCTATCCGACGCTGCTGCTGTCCATGCTCGTGGGCAGCCCTGCGGTCAGTGCCATCGGCGCGGTGGGTGCCGCATTGACGCTCCGGGCGCGGAAGGGGGGGCAGCTTGTGGCACTGCTGGTTCTGCCGCTCTACGTTCCGACGCTGATTTTTGGCGTGACGTCGGTTGAGGCGGCTCAAACGTCCCCCGCGGGTGCCGCCGCGCCGCTCCTGATCCTGGCAGCGATTTCCCTTGCCTCGTCGGCACTTGCACCGTTTGCTGCTGCCGCTGCCCTCCGCGCGCGCTCCTGATCAAGCCTTCGCGAAAACTGATCCGCCGCATTGCCGGCGCACTGCAAGTTTTCTAAATCATCTCCCATGACCGACAAAAATCAGACTTTGACGCAAGCCCTCGCCAACCCGACCCGGTTCATGGCGTTCTCGGCCTGGCTGTTGCCGATCGTCGCCGTACTGGCCGCGGTGGTCCTCGCCATTGCCGTCTACATGGGCCTCAACTCGCCCGTCGACTATCAGCAGGGCCATACCGTCAAGATCATGTATCTTCACGTACCGGCCGCGTGGCTCGCGATGGGCGTCTACGTCGCCGTCGCGATTTCCAGTTTCGGACTTCTCGTCTTCCGCCATCCGCTCGCCGACGTCTCTGCGAAAGCTGCAGTACCTCTCGGGGCCGCCTTCACCTTCATTGCCCTCGTCACCGGTTCGCTGTGGGGCAAGCCGATGTGGGGCGCCTACTGGGTATGGGATGCGCGCCTGACCTCGGTCTTGCTGCTCTTCTTCCTCTACCTCGGCCTGATGGCGCTTCGCTCCTCGATCGAGGACGAAACCGAAGCGGCGAAACTGACGGCGGTGCTCGCCCTTGTCGGCGTTGCGCTGTTGCCAGTCATCAAATTCTCGGTCGAATGGTGGAACACGCTGCATCAGCCTTCGACGCGCATGACTTCGACGATGCATCCGAGCTTTCGCTATCCGCTTCTCGTCCACGCGCTGGGCTTCAGCCTGCTGTTCCTCGCGATGCACCTGAAAGCCATGCGCAACGAGATCCTGCGCCGTCGAGTACGTGCGCTTGAAATGGTCGCCGCCAACCGGCCGACATCCGACGCCGCCGTGCTCGCGCCTCGCACCGAAGGAGCTTCGTGATGTTCGACTTCGGTCCCCATGCTCCGTTCATCTGGGCTTGCTACGCGGTCGTCGTCGCGGTGCATGCCGCCCTGATCGTCTGGCTCCTGCAGGATGGCCGCCGTCAGGCGCGCCGCATCGCCGACCTCGAAGCGCGCGGCATCCGCCGCAGATCGGCCTCCTCATGACCACACCCGCCGAAGTGCGCCCGCGCGCGGGCTACGGTCGCGTTGCCCCTGTCGCGATCTTTGCGGTGCTGGCCGTCGTTTTTCTCTATGCGCTATTCACCGGCGATCCGACCAAATTGCCATCGGCGCTGATCGGCAAGCAGGCCCCCGCAATCGCATTTCCCGCCGTCGAGGAACTCCGCCACGACGGCAAGCCCGTGCCCGGCATCGAACCGTCCGATCTGACGACCGGCAAACCGGTGGTCGTGAACTTCTGGGCGTCGTGGTGCGCCCCCTGCGTCGCCGAGCATCCGCTTCTGGTCGCGCTCAAGGAAAAGTACGGCGCGACCATCCTGGGCGTCAATTACAAGGACCAGGCCGCCAACGCGCGTCGTTTTCTTGGTCGCTATGGCAACCCTTACACGGCAGTCGGAGCCGATCTCACCGGCCGCAATGCCATCGAATGGGGTGTTTATGGCATGCCCGAGACGTTCGTTCTCGATGGCGCGGGCCGCATCGTCTACAAGCATGTCGGCCAGATCACGCCCGAAACGCTGGAGACGAAAATCGTACCCGCGCTCAGGCAGGCAGGCAGACTTTCCACAAAGTAGAGCGCGGAAAGCTGCGCTCCGGCTCCATCATCGCCCCCCGCCGATCACTGCTGCGTCCGGAAATGCACTGCGGTCCATCTGCGTGAACCGCCCGTATTTGGTCCCGATCCACTCGTCGAGTGCGGCCAGTGTGAGCGTGTCGATGATTTCGCGCACCCGCGCCGGACGCGTCAGCCGCTCCCGCCATGGTCGCCATGACAGTGCCCGCGACCAGTCGTAGAGCTCGTCTGTAAAGTCCTGATGTCGCGTGCCCCGGATCGTGACGTCAAACGCGTCGCGTCGCTCCGCGCGCTGCCGCTCCTGTCGCGCGACCTGCTGCACGTTGGTCTGAGCGAGAAAGCGCCGCACGGGATCGGTCGACGCGATCTCGGAGATCGGCACGACACCGACCGTCGAGTTGAATTCTATGTAAGGCTTGGGGATGACACTCCGCGCCGCCGCCCCGAAGACGAGCCCGTCGAGATCTACGGCAAGCCCGATCCGTCCGTCTGTTAGCGCCGCCTCAGCCACGCTTGCGCCTCCGAACGACGCACCGATCGCACCGACCACATCGAGATTGAAGACGCCAAAAATCCCCGGCGTCATCTGGGCTCGGTCGACTGCATCGAGAGTCTGCGAAATCCGCTCTGCGGCAAGTTGGACGCGCCGTTCTGCGTCTTCCGAGAACTGTATCTGCCGTTCCGTCGTGGAGACGTCGAATTTCGCGAGCCGCGCGCCATCGTCATCGGCTGTGTACCACCCCGGCCTGGCGCCGATCGCGATGTCGGAAATGGCGACCACTCCGTAGCCGTGACTGGCGAGTGTTCGGCAGAGCACACTGTTGTCGTCGTAGGACGATCCCCAGCCCGGAACATAAATGACGAGGGGAAGGCGACGAGGTTCGATCGGGATCTCGGGCAACCACACGCCGACCTCGATCGAGTGCGCTGAAGTGCGCCCGTCGATGCCGGAGCGACCGCTGATGTCGAGCCGCGCGACTTCGAAGCGGACACCGTGCGGCCCGGAGGGACTGGTCGGCTTCGAGCCCGTGACGGTGGTGACAACCACGGCCAACGCCAGAAGCGCAAGAACGAGCGTTGCGAAGAGAAAGTTTTTCATCTCGGACGCTGTAACCGGAAAGAACCTTTGGATCTACGCTCCCTTTTGCCGCTACTTGGCATGCGCCTCATTCCGCGCCTCGATGTCGCGCAGGCGCTGGCTCAGCACCTGCCCGACGACGGTCGCAGACGGCTCCTTCATCATGTTGAAATGATCGCTGGGAACGACGACGATTTCGTAGCGTCCGCTCAGGATGCGGCTCCAGCCGAACCCCCGATCGAAAAGCCGGCCCTCACGCGCCGTCATCGCCCTGAACTGAACGACGTCGCCGTCGTAAGGCGAGCAGCGATACCGCCGGCGTGCATCGAGCAGCTGGTTGCCGAACACGATCTGCGCATAGTCCTCGGAACCGTCGTCGACCTTGTTCGCAAGTCCCGCGCGTTCGAGTAGCCGAGCCAGCCCGTTGCGGCGGATGAAGCCGTACTGGAACAGCAGGCCCGCCGTCGACATCTCCCCGCGCCGCACCTTGCCGAGCAGTTCGAAGAAATGCAGCACCGAGTAATGCGCCATGGACAGCTTGCGCAGCATGCGGTCCCGTCGCGGCATGTCCTCCACGTAACCCGGCGCCAGCGTGTCGAGCATGACGACGAGTGACACGGCTTCACCCTCGCGCCTGAGCTGTTGGGCGACCTCGAATGCGAGCGCTCCGAAGACGCAGTGCCCCACCAGGGTGTAGGGTCCGTGTGGTTGAGCTTTCCTGACCAGGCGAAGCGCATCCCGTCCGAAGCTTTCAAACGACTTGCTGGCAAGTCCATTTGCTGCCTGCCCCTCGGCGACGTTGATGTCGATGAATGGCCGATCCTCGAGGATACGCGCGACCGCATGATAGACCGCGCCGTCGTTGAGCGCGATGACAGGTGGCTTCGAGCCGCCATCGTTGATGAGCGAAATCTGCTGGTCGCCGACTGGCGCACTGTCCCTGTCTTCGAGTGGAGTCTGCGACACATCGGCTGGCCGAACGGCCCCCGCCGGCAGCGCCGGCGTGAAAACGGGG
>DAOMWV010000139.1:0-8005 GCA_035436725.1 Hyphomicrobiaceae bacterium | reverse complement strand
GCGGCATCGGTGGCTCCTCTGGTCGGGGGGAGCGTAGCGCGTTGCGGCTGACGCGCAACCCCGGCGCGGGGCCAGATCCAGGGTTGGCAATTGAGCGGACCTGCAAGGAGTGCTATCGCCCTCGACAATCGTTTTCCGCGCCAATTTTCCCGGGGGGTTACATGAGCCGGCTTGTCTACATCCTCAATGGTCCGAACCTCAATCTGCTCGGCAAGCGGCAGCCGCACATCTACGGCCACGAAACTCTTGCTGATGTCGAGAAGGATTGCCGGGCGCTGGCGAAAGACCTCGGGCTCGAAATCCGCTTTCACCAGTCGAACCGCGAGTACGAGCTGATCGACTGGATCCACGAAGCGCGCGAGACGGCGGCGGCGATCATCATCAATCCGGCCGCGTTCACGCATACGTCGGTGGCGCTGCTCGACGCACTCAACACGTTCGAGGGGCAGGTATTCGAGGTGCACATCTCGCAGGTCCACAAGCGCGAGCCGTTCCGGCATCATTCGTACGTGTCGCATCGTTCGGACGGCGTGATGGCGGGCTTCGGGACCGAGGGGTACCGCCTGGCGCTGAGGCGTGCCGCGACGCTGATCGACCAGGGCATCGCAAAGAAGGCGTAAGCAGAAGGCGAGAGCCCTACCACACTATCCCTTTCCGGGGGATGGACCGGCGGAAGGCGCGCCGCGGCGGAAGAGGCGGCCGTCGATGATCAGAAGCGAGGCGGCGATGACCGCGGCGCCAGCGATCTGGCGTAGCGTCAGGCTTTCGCCGAGGACGAGGATGCCGAGCGCGATGGCGCTCACGGGAATGAGCAGCGTCACGAGCATGACGTTGTTGGAGCCGGCACGGCCCATGATGCGATAGAAGAGGATGTAGGCGAGTGCGGTCGACAGGACGGCGAGGCTCAGGATGGCGAGGATGCCCTGGGTCGGTGGCATCGGCAGCGTCCAGAAGCGGTCGGTGACGGCGGCGATCGGGAGCAGGATCAGAGACGACATGACGAGTTGCGATGTCGCCGAGACGAGTGGCGGGATCTCCTTGAAGCGCCGCCCCCAGAGCCCGGAAAAGCCGTAGCACAAGGTGCCGCCGAGGGCGGCGAGCATGCCGAGTGCGGTCGCGCCGTCGAAGCGGACGAGATCGGGGCCGATCAGGATCGCGACGCCGGCAAGTCCGAGGACGACGCCGATCAGCTTGTTGGTCTGGAGTGTCTCGCCGGCGAGGGCGCGGGCGACGAGCAGCGTCATCAGCGGGGTGGTTGCATTGAGGACGGAGGTCAGGCTCGCGGTGATGTGATGCTGGGCGAAGACGAAGAGCGAAAACGGAAGCACGTTGTTGAGGACGGCCATAGCGGCGAAATCGCGCCAGCGAGAGATGGTCGAGGGGAGGCGGTAGCCGAGGGCGTAAACAACAGGCAGGAGCACGACTGCGGCGAGGAACACGCGGAAGAAGACGAGTGTCGCAGTCGGTACGTCGCGGATGGCGACGGCGATGGCGAGGAAGGTCGCACCCCACAACAGGGACAGCGTGACGAGTTCGATCCAGTCCTGGCGGCGCATGTCGTGGCGGCTCCTGTCGCGGTGTGCCGTCTTAGACCGACACGCGGGTGGCGGCTACCCGAAACTGGTTTTGCCAGTGCAACGCTCACCACCACATGCGCACTGCGGATCGCGGTAGGGGCAGGAGGCGTTCCGCTCGCGATGTGGCGCGCAAAAAAGGCGCCGCGGAGGGCGCCTTTTTCTCTGATCCTGTCAAGCGAGGGTCAGATCGCGATCACTTCGCGTCGATCATCGACTGGATGTCGCCGCCGATCAGGGAGGCTTCCTTGAGTTCGTTGGCGTCGCAATGGTTTTCCATCTTCGTCAGAAGGTCTTCGAGCTTGTCGAGGTCTTCGTTGGAGAGCTTCTTTTCTTCGGCCTGGGTGGCCAGATCGAATGCGCTCTTGAGGCAGTCGTCGGCGCCCGCGAGATCGGCTGCCGGAGCCGATGCGGCCGGTGCTGGCGCGGATGTGGCAGGTGCCTGGGCCGATGCGGCGGGAGCGGATGCAGCCGGCGCGGTTTCAGTGTTCGCGGGAGCCGCGCTCTGGGCGATTGCCGAGCCGGCGAGTGCGAGGAGGAGAGCCGACGACACGGCGAGTTTTCTGATCATGCTCATGATCCCTTGTCTGATCCGCGTTTGCGGATGGTTCGGTGTTTTTTGTCTCAGTCGGGCTGAACGGGAGATGAAGCCCCTGCGACTCGCACTCACGCATTACGGTCGTCCGCAGGAACGACGGGATTATGGCCTAATGAGGACACTGGAGGTGTGCGTCAGGCGCCGGGGCAGAGCTTGTGGAAAGCTGCGTCGAAGTCGTCGTAGTGGGAGATGACGGCGTCCGGCGCGAACGATTGAACGGGCGCGTGGCAATAGCCGAACGTCACGCCGACGACGGGGATGCGGGCGGCTTTCGCGGTGTCGATGTCGACATCGCTGTCGCCGACCATGAGGGCGCGCGTCTGGTCGCCACCGGCGCGGGCGATGGTTTCGGTGAGATGGCGGGGATCGGGCTTGCAGAAGGAGAAGGTGTCGCGGCCGGCGAGCGCCTCGAAGCGGTGGAGGAGAGCGAGATCGGAGAGCAGGCGGCGGGACAACTGTTCGGTCTTGTTGGTGCAGACGGCAATGTTCACGCCGCGGGCAGCGAGACGATCGAGGACGGGGACGAGGCCGTCGAAGGGGCGGCTCTCGACGGAGATGTTGTTGGCATAAATGTCGAGGTACTCGCGCCACCAGGCCTCGAACTTTTCTGGTGGTACGGAGACGCCGAGCAGCGAATAGGCATGCTTCAGCATGACGCGCGAACCGTAGGAGATGAGCGGACGGAGTTCGCTATCCGGGACGGCGGGGAGCGACTTGCGTTCGAGGAGACGGCCGACCGAGCGTATGAGGTCGGGGGCAGTGTCGACAAGGGTGCCGTCGAGATCGAAGACGACTGTGAAAGGCTTCATGGCGGGCTCCAGACTGGCGACGGGACCCTTAGCGCGGGGCTGCACGGCGGCCAAGTGGCTTCGTCCCTTGCCAGCCGGGCCTGCGCCCGCCTAAACACGGGCAACGACAGGCAAGGCAATTATCGCGAGGATGACGATGGCCAAAGCTCCGACCCCCGACGATCTCAAGGTCGCGGCTGCGCGCGCCGCACTCGCCTATGTCGAGGACGGCATGAAGCTCGGGCTCGGCACAGGTTCGACGGCGGCGAAGTTCGTCGATCTGCTGGGCGAGAAAGTGAAGGCGGGTCTCAAGGTCGTCTGCGTGCCGACGTCGGAAGCGACGCTGAAGCAGGCGATTGCGCTCGGCATTCCGATGACGACGCTCGACGAGACGCCGCATCTCGATCTGACCATCGACGGCGCGGACGAGATCGACGGGGAGATCCGGCTGGTCAAGGGGGGCGGAGGGGCGTTGCTCCGCGAAAAGATCGTGGCGACGGCGTCGGAGCGGATGATCGTGATCGCGGACGACACCAAGATGGTCAAGACGCTCGGACGGTTTCCGCTGCCGGTGGAAGTCGTACCTTTCGGTCTCAAGGCGACGGAAGACATGCTGATCGAACTGGCGGCGGATGCGGGCTGCGCAGGGGATGTGAAGCTCAGGAAGGGCAAGGACGGGGTGACGTTCGTCACCGACAACGGCAATTACATTCTCGATTGTCATTTCGGCGAGATCCCGGATGCGGAAGCGCTCGACATGATGCTGAAGCTCATTCCGGGCGTGGTCGAGAACGGGTTGTTCCTCGGGCTTGCAGAGCGGGCGATCGTCGCGGGGCCGGCGGGTGTGCGCGACATCGAGGCGCCGGAGATGGACGATTTCGACTGAGGTGACGTGAATCGCGTTGCGCATAGCAAATTGCGACCAGTGCTTACCGGTGCGAGCAGGATACGGGTGAAATGACGGCATTCGATTTCGATCTCTTCGTCATCGGCGCGGGCTCGGGCGGCGTCAGGGCTTCGCGGATCGCGGCGTCGCACGGGGCGCGCGTCGGGATCGCGGAGGGCTATCGCGTCGGGGGGACGTGCGTAATCCGCGGCTGCGTGCCGAAGAAACTGATGGTTTATGCGAGCCGTTTTCATGGCGAGTTCGAGGATGCGGCGGGGTTCGGATGGACGGTGGGGACGCCGACGTTCGACTGGGGAACGCTGATCGCCAACAAGGACAAGGAAATCGACCGGCTGGAGCGGGCGTATCAGTCGACGCTCGACCGGTGGAAGGTCGAGACGTTCCGTGAGCACGCGCGCATCGACGGGCCGGGTGCGGTGAAGCTCGCGTCGGGGCGGCGGGTTACGGCGAAGCACATTCTCATCGCGACAGGCGGGCGGCCGGAGACGGGTACGTTCCCCGGTGCAGAGCACTGCATCACGTCGAACGAGGTGTTTCATCTCGAGCGGCAGCCGAAGCGTGTCGTGGTACTCGGCGGCGGGTACATCGCGCTCGAATTCGCCGGCGTCTTCGCGGGGCTCGGATCGAAGACGACGGTGGTCTATCGCGGGGAGAAGATCCTGCGCGGGTTCGACGAGGATCTGCGCGACGATTTGAGCGCCGCGATGGGGAAGCGCGGCGTCGAGATCAGGACGAGGGCGAACATCGCGCGCGTGGACAAATCCGCGGGCGCGCTGAAGGTGACGCTGACGACGGGTGAAACGCTCGAAGCGGATTGTGTGCTCGTGGCGATCGGGCGGACCGCGAACACGGAGGGGCTCGGTCTCGAGACGGTCGACATCGTGCCGGGCAGAAGCGGGGAAATCGCGACAAACGACAGGCTCGAGACGAGTGTCCCGGGCATCTATGCCGTCGGTGACGTGCGCGGGCATATCGCACTGACGCCGGTTGCGATCCGCGAAGGGCACGCGTTCGCGGATACGGTGTTCGGTTCGAAGCCGTGGACGGTCGACTACGACATGATCCCGACGGCGGTTTTCTCGGAGCCGGAGATCGGAACCGTTGGCCTCAGCGAAGCGGATGCACGCCGGACGTACGGCGAGGTGGACATCTACAAGGCGCGATTCAGGCCGATGAAGTACACGCTGGCCGGGCGGGACGAGCGGATGCTGATGAAGCTCGTCGTCGACCAGAAGAGCCAGAGGGTGGTCGGCTGTCACGTGATGGGCCCGGATGCGGCGGAGATGGTGCAGATGGCGGCGATTGCCATGCGGATGAAGGCGACGAAGGCGGATTTCGACGCGACCATGGCGCTCCATCCGTCGGCGGCGGAGGAACTGGTGACGATGCGGGAAAAGTGGGTGCCGCCGAAGGCGTAAGGCGGTTCCCACCGGCCGCGTCGGGATGCGAATTGCCACTGTGGCTCAAGTGCCACCTGAGGTGGCAAATGGGCCGGTACGGGCCGGGTCGGCTGGCCGGGGTGCGCGCGAATCAGACAGTCAGGTCTCTTGCAGGGCCCGCACGTGTGCGGCCTTGCGCGACCGAACTTCGCGCGGAGAGATCAGATGCGTCGAACCCTGGCGATGACGATGGCGGCAGCGGCCATCATGGCGGCGACGGCTCGGCATGACGCGGCTCAGGCGCAGTACGTCGAGGGCAATCATCAGGTTCGCGCCGGGTTCTTCATCGCGCCGGGCAATACGAGTTACGACATTACCGATCTCGGCGGGCCGACGACGGTGCATGGCAGCGGGTCGGGCGTCGGCTTCGGTGCGTCGGGCGGTCTCGAATGGATCCGTGCCGGCAGCATGACCTGGGGTGTGGAACTCGATATCGGCACGGCGAACGGCGCGAAGATCTTTGCGGCGACGACGCCACCGATCAAGGCCAGCGCGGATTACGCGGCTTCTATCCGGGGACGGCTCGGCTTCTATGCGCGGCCCGATCTCGTGCTCTACGGGACGGTCGGCGTCGGCGCGATCGGAACGGAGATCGCGCATACGACGGGGGCGGGCAATCTGCCGAAGACGTCGAATACGAACATCGGTGTCGTCTACGGTGGCGGTATCGAATACCACCGCGGTGCGACGATCCTCTATGCAGAGTACCTGCGCGGGGATTACGGATCGCAGACGGCGACGATCACGAGCGGGCTTGCGACCTACAACTACCGCTACAGCGTCGACACGAACATTTTCCGGCTCGGGGTCAAGTTCAAGGTCGGGCACGACTGGAAGGACGATCACCGTCATCCGCAGCACCATCAACCGATGAAGTAAACGCGGCCGCAGCAGTGATTATCAGAAGGCCATCCGGTTGGATGGCCTTCGTCATTTCGGGCTCGTTTGTCATGATTTCCGGCGGGCATTGTCTCGGTGGCGGGCCGGACCTATAGGTCGGCCGATCTAAGGGCTGCCTCATTTAGCAGGGACACGACGGACATGGGTCGTCTCGAGGGAAAAATCGCGCTGGTCACGGGCGCCGGCAATGGTATCGGCAAGGCGACGGTGGCGCTGTTCGCGGCCGAGGGTGCGCACGTCTATGTCGCCGACATCGATGGCGCTGCGGCGGACGCGGTGGTGGGAGAGATCCGGGCGGCAGGTGGCGGTGCGACGGCAGTTACAGCCGACGTGAGCCGGGGTCAGGACGTGCTCGCGATGTTCCGGACCGTGCAACAGGCGCATGGCAAGCTCGACGTCGTGGTCAACAATGCGGGCCTCAACGTGCGCGGCGATTTTCGGCACATGAGCGACGCGGACTGGGTCAAGATCCGCGAGGTCAATCTCGACGGCGTCGTCAGGATCGCGCGGGACGGGTTCGAACTGCTCAAGGCGTCGGGTAACGGTTCCCTCGTCAACATCGCATCCATCATGGGCTGGCGCGGGATGCGGCAGCTGACGGCGTATTCGGCGACGAAGGGAGCGGTGTCGGCGCTGACGCGGGGGCTCGCGGTCGAGTATGCTCCGTTCGGTATCCGGGTGAATGCGGTGCTGCCGGGGTTCGTGCATACGGCGCTGACGCAGCGTGTGCTGCGCAATCCCGCGATCATGGATGCGCTCGTCAACGAGACGGCGATGCGGCGGCTCGGGGAGCCCGAGGAGATCGCTCGCGCGGTTTTGTTTTTCGCCTCCGACGACAGCCGCTATTGTACCGGCGCGGAGCTCGCCGTCGACGGCGGCATGACGGCTTCGCTCTGACAAGGGCAAGGATCGGATCGGCGCATGAGGCAGTGGCAGCTTTCTTTTCTCGGACGACTTCGGGCCGCTGCGGTTTTCGTTCTCATGATGCCGGCGGTCGCGGTGGCGGAACCCTACATCTTCGACCGCGGCTACACGCTCATCACGTTCTCCTGGAACCACCTCGGCCTGACGCGGCAGCAGGGGCGCGTGAACGGTTACGAGGGGACGTTCGACATCGATCCGGCGGACCCGGAGAAGTCGACGTTCGAGGTGACGATGCGGGTCAACAGCCTGCAGACCGGTGTCGACGCGCTCGACCGCATTCTGAGAAGTGCGGATTATTTCGACGCGGCGCGGTTTCCCGTCATGACCTTCAAGAGCACGTCGGTGAAGCGGACGGGCGAGACGACGGCGGAGGTGGCCGGGGATCTCACGGTGCGGGGCGTGACAAAACCGGTCGTGCTCAACGTGCGGCTCAATTTCAACGGGGCGCATCCGCTGGCGACGGTCAACCCGGCCTACACGGGCAAGCGTGTGCTGGCGTTTTCGGCGACGACGACGCTCAAGCGGTCGGACTTCGAGATCACGCGGGCGACGCCGATGGTGTCGGACGAAATCGAGATCGCGATCGAGAGCGAGCTGGTGTCGCGGGAGTGAGGCTCTGTTTGGCCACAAGCGTTGGTCGCACGCGCTGCGTGCGTGCCGCCCAGGAGTGTTCACTTGTCAAAGAGCCCGGGCGTGCAGGACGGCGACGGGTGGAGGGTCGCCGGACGGTCGTGTCCGATGACGGCATTATCCGGCCGCCCGGAGGGGGCGAGGATAGATTTTCGGGGTGAAATCGCGGCGGGTGGTTAAGGCGCCGGGCGCGCCGGAGCCATTGCCGAGTGCCGGCGGGTGGCGCGTTGGCGGGTCGGCTCAGC
>DAOMWV010000138.1:0-8029 GCA_035436725.1 Hyphomicrobiaceae bacterium | reverse complement strand
CCGCCGTTCAGGCGGCTCTTTTTTTGCATCTGCCCGTGCAGCTCCAGTGTTCGGGCGAAGAGCAGCGTGCAAAAAGCGAGCATGGCCACGAATTCATCCCAATTTGAGGCAACTCATTAAGGATCGCGTGGCAGGTTCGTTCGTTGTACAGTCGAACGGCGCGGGCCGTTAATCCCGAGTGTAGTTGTGTCGAGTACGAGTGAAAACATGAGAAACGGTAACGGGCGCAATTTCGTTGGCGACGATGCGGTTGCCGCTCCCGCGAATATCGCCGAAAGCGACATTTCCGGAACGATCCGGTTCGGTGCGAAGTTCGCCGCCTCCGAAAATTTCGATAAGATCTATCGCGAAGGTATGGGCCTGGTCGAGAAGACCGCAGCCTACCTGGACGGTCCCGGCCGCAAGGAGGCCAAGTCGCTCGTCGCACCGGTGACACTCGTCTACGCCACCGAAAGCATGCGACTGACGACGCGCCTGCTCGAGATCGCCTCCTGGCTGATGATCTACAGGGCCTTGAAAGACGGCGAAATTGACGCGAAGCAGGCCGCCCAGCGCCGCCAGCGTGTCCGCCTCAATCCGCTCGGCCGACCTCAGCATGTGAAGTCATACGGCGAACTGCCGGCCGGATTGCGCGAACTCATCGAAGCCAGTTTCACCCTCAACGACCGCATCGTTCAGCTCGATCGGTCAGTAGGCAGTGACGCCGGAGTGTCCGACGCAGTCGCTGCCAGTAATCCGGTCATGTCGCAGCTCGCTCAGCTCGAAGCTGCATTCGGTCGCCGCGCCAATGGTTGACGAGCGCGTGCACTGCGTTTGACGATAGCGCCGAGATAAACGAAAAGGCCCGGGAAACCGGGCCTTTCTTGCTCTGGGATGCCTCGCCGAACATTCGGCACTGGCCTGGCTGAGCCCTCAGAAAAGGCCGTCGAACTTCTTCTTGAAGCGCGAGAGACGGCCGCCGCGGTCGACGAGCTGCTGGTTGCCGCCGGTCCAGGCGGGATGCGTCTTCGGATCGATGTCGAGGTTCAGCGTGTCGCCTTCCTTGCCGTAGGTCGAATACGTCATGAACTCGCTGCCGTCCGTCTGGACGACCTTGATAAGGTGGTAGTCAGGATGAATGTCGGCGCCTTTTTTCATCGGACGAGCCTTCCCAAAAGTTGTATCGGTCGCGCAGTGGCCGACAGCGTGAACCTGATCGGCCGGGTCCCGCACGGCAATGTGGGGCCAGCCGGGTTCCGGCTATCACCGCATCGTGTAATGGATTGCGCTCCCTTTAGTGGATCGCGGAGACGATGGCAAGGCGGTGCCCTACCTTGCAGCGGCCATTTTTCATCGTGAATGCCGTTCACGAAGCCTTTGACAGCGATGAGCGCTCATGGCTTGCAGATCGCGCCAGCGACCCTCCAACCCAAGAGGCCCTTCATGTCCGTTCTAGGCTCGCCATCGGTTCTGCCGATACTCCTGCTGATCGCGTCGAACATCTTCATGACGCTCGCCTGGTACGGCCACCTCAATTACAAATCGCAACCGTTGTGGCTGGTGATCATAGCATCGTGGGGGATCGCGTTCGTCGAGTACTGCCTCGCTGTCCCGGCGAACCGGATCGGCCACGCCGTCTATTCCGCGGCCGAGTTGAAAACCATTCAGGAAATCATAACGCTCGTCGTATTCGCGATTTTCTCGTTTCTGATCCTCAAGGAACCGCTGACCTGGAAGCATGCCGCAGGCTTCGCATTGATCGCGGTCGGGGCCGGGTTCGTTTTCTCGGCGCGGACCTGAGCTGTAACACCACGAGCCATACCGGGGGAGATACTTGGCCCATTGCACGCGACTGTTCATCGGGGAGCCCGCCGCGTTCACGCTCTTCCGGCGCGATCTGCCGGGGTGCACGCTCTTCCGGTTGCGCCCTGGTGCGGGCCTTGTCGTGCTCCCGCTCGACGAGGCACTTCAGGACCGGATGCATCGCCTGAACGGAACCGGTGACTGGATGGACGGGAGTGGACCTGCACTCTCGTCGACGGACTTCGCTTTTGCTGCACGCGCTTCTGCGGACGCTCCGCTCGCCTACATCGAGACCGACTATTCGGAAGGTAGCGGATTGCAGCATGCGGTTCTCTGGCGCGGCGGAACCCTGGCGATAGGCCCGCTGACACTGGATATTCAGCTGTCCGAGAAGCGACCAACTTCGCTCTGGCCGATCAACGTTGTCCTGCGGGCGCTCGGCGTGGCCGCAACCTTCGCGGAAGACGAGTTCAGTCGCACCGGACTTGCGGATTACCGGACGAACGATGCCATCGTGGAGCGGGCAGCGCGGTTGAGCTGACGGACCTGAGATGATTTCAGCGCCTGATCGCCAAACGTGCTGTGACGGAGACCCGATCAGAGAGCCCTACCGACGCCACCGTCCATGGCGGACGGGCCGACGGCAGGCGTACCCGAAACCAGCATCCGAAGCGTTTCCACTGCACCAGAGCCGGCTGCGGACAACCTCAGCGTCAGCAAAAGGGTCTGGCTTGCCGTCGGTCTGTGGACGAGTTTCGGGTCAGGCCCTTCGATGAGATCAATTTCCGTGACGACGAGGTCGCGGCCAGATGCGCCCGCAACAGAAATTGACACCGACCTGCCGATCGCGATGCGCCCCAAGGACGGCACCTGCCACTCCGTAGCAACGGCACTGCCTACCCGAACGTGAGGGCCCGTGTCGGAGTTCGAGGTGAGCCGCAAGGTCGCCTCGTCAGCTGCGCCCCACGTCCTCTCCACGGCCTGCAGTCCGGCGAAAAGTCCGCCTGAAGCAGGGGCTGTCACGACCGCGTTCTGGGCCAGCACGATGGCGCCGGCACCCGCGGACAGCAGTGCGAATGGCTTCAGGACGGACGCCCGCAACGATCGAGAACTGGCCATGACCCGCCTCCTGTATAGCGTGCCGAAGATATCCGATTACGCCATCGGCCTGGACATCTTACGACCTCAACACTTCACGAACGCGTTACCGGAATCCAACCCGTGCACTGCGCCAGATATAGTCCGGTCCCGAGGCCGTGCAAGGTTTCACCGATCCCAAGACTTATTGCAGCGTCCGACCACCGTCGTGCGTGTCATGCCGCCCAGAAACGGCGTTTTCGTGGTCAGCGGCGGGCCATAGACATGGTGCCGCGCACATGACGCACGAGCGCAAAATTCATCGCCGAGACGAGAGCGACCGCACCGGCCAACAGCATGGCGACGTCCCGGTCGATCGGCGCGATATCACGCAGATTGGGGCCGATGCTCGCGGCGACGTAGGAAGGGGCACCTCCGGCAGGCCCGGTCTGAGCCGGGGTGGCAAACGAACAGATTTCGGCCGCCGAACAAAACGCAGCCTGTGAAAGCGCAACGAGTTCCGGCGGGGGCGACAACGGGAAGGCATAGCCCTCGGAAATCGGCACCAGCCATAAGACAATCAGGAATACGGCGACGGTCACAAGGAGCTCGGGAAGCGCAGTCATGCCGGGCTTGCGGTGGCTCATCTCGTCGTCCGTCGTGCTCATCTTCTGATCTCCGTATGTCGCTGGCGCATCGACGTCGCATCGACTTCTCGTCGATCGGGGGGCGCGATTCGCCTGCGGTCCGTTTCCACCATCAGATGACCAAGACAGTTTGGCGGGGATGGGATGCAATTGTGGCCGGGTCCGCCTTGATGGATGATCGGAACATGAATGCGCGCGCTGTGTCGTATTATTGCACCGCAGGTGGCTGCCTCGTCTGCAAACGGCACGGTGACTTATGCCCAAAGCGGGCTTATGAAACCGCATCTACGATCGTTCAGTGGCCCTTTGACATGCTTTCGTTTTCGTTCAAGCCCGAGGCGATCATCTTCGACTTCGACGGGGTCGTCGCCGACAGCGAGACGCTCGCCAATACGTTGCTGGCGGCCTTCCTAACGGAGGAAGGTTTGCCAACGCGCTACGAGGATGCACTGGATCGCTACAAGGGGCGTCGCTGGAGCGATGTCGCGGCCCTGATCGGTGCCGACCTCGGCATGACGATCGACGAGACCTTCCGCGAGAGATATCGCGCGTTCAGCAGAGGCAGAATGCGGGAAGAAGTAGGACCTGTTCCAGGTGTCGACCATTTTCTTCAGAGACGGGGCGACTTGAAGCTCGGAGTTGCATCGTCGTCCAATCCCGAGTGGCTCGCCCATTGCGTCACGAAGTTCGATTTCGGGCGCCACTTCGGCCGACATCTCTACAGTGCGACGGCGGTCGAACGCGGCAAACCGGCGCCCGACATCTTCCTTCACGCCGCGGACGGTCTCAACGTCGCGGCCCCGCGCTGCATCGTGATCGAAGACAGCCCCGCCGGGATCGTCGGTGCGCGGGCGGCCGACATGGTCGCTATCGGCTTTGTCGGCGCCAGCCATGCGCGCGCCAGTGACCGGGACAAGCTGCTCGAGGCCGGAGCGCATGCCGTCGTTGCAAGCTACGATGAACTTGATGCCCTGCTGTTGCGATAATGTGTGCTGCGGCCATTCCCGGCGATCCGGTCCGGCCATGCCTGCCTGCCCGCCCCTGTAACGCCCGTGGACGCGCCGAATGCCAGTTATCAATCCGCGCCTGACAGATACCTGCAGCCCGCCAATTCCGAATGCCCGACGCTGGACCGAGGCTTACGACGGGCGCTACGGGCCGCTTCTCAATCTCTCGCAGGCGGCACCCGGCACCCCTCCCCCGCAAGCCCTGCTCACGGCGCTTGCTGCCGCCGCCGGAGATCCGCGATCGTCGGGGTATGGTCCAATTCGCGGCGAACCGGACCTCATCGAAGCCTACGCCCGCCATGTCGCCGATGCCTACGATACTGCCATTCCCCCGGACACCGTCGCAATAACCGCGGGCTGCAACGAGGCCTTTTTCATCTCGGTGATTGCAGTTGCGAAGGCTGGCGATGCCGTTTTTCTGCCGACGCCCTGGTACTTCAACCACGCGATGACACTGAACATGCTCGGGATCGAGGTCGTTCCGCTTCCGACCCGGGCGGAAGACGGCTTCGTGCCGCGCGTCGACGTCGCGCGTTCGATCCTCGCCGAGCGCACACGCAGCAATCGCAGCGTTCCGAAGGCCGTCGTGCTGGTCACACCGAACAATCCGACGGGTGCAGTCTATGGGGGTGACCGCATCGCGGCGTTCGCGGAATTCTGCGCGAGCCTAGATGCCTGGCTGATTGTGGATGAGACGTACCGCGATTTCCACCCACACGCTGCGAGCGCGCCGCCACACCGTCTCTTCGCCGGGGCGCATCGCTCTCGTTTCATCCAGCTCTACAGTTTCTCGAAATCGTACTGCATCCCGGGCCATCGCCTTGGCGCCATGATCGTGCCTCCAGGGCAGATGGGCGAGATCGACAAGGTTCTCGACAGCCTCCAGATCTGCCCCGCGCGGCCGGGACAGATCGCTGTCGCCCCGGCAATCGCAGGACTTCGTGACTGGCGACGACAGGCTGCCGAGGACATCAATCGCCGCGCCGCATTCTTTTCAGACGTTTTCCGTACCATGCCCGGTTGGAGGATCGACGCGATCGGGGCCTATTTCGCCTACGTTGCCCACCCCTTCCAGGATGTGTCCGACGAGCGTGTGGCGGAGCAACTGGCAAGAGTGCGTGGCATGCTCGTGTTGCCCGGCTCGTTCTTCGGGGCAGGTGCGTCGACGCATCTTCGGTTTGCGTTCGCGAACGTGGACGAAGCGCGCATCGCCGAATTGCCGAAGCGGCTCGAAGGCTTCACTCCGTAAATCGAGCGCACGACTGACGTTCCGGTTTCGCGCAGACCAGACTTGATCGCGCCATGCGGGCGCCGGATGCACGTCATGCGGAGCCGTCGCATTCACGCAACTTTCACAGTGCCGCCATTGGAGCGGCTTAAAAGCGCCGCATAGCGGTCGTGCTCTCAGGACGGCGCGTGCGCATGGGGAGTGCGTGCTGTTCTATACTTGCGACGCCTCTGGCCATCGGGAGCGGAGGTGCGCGCTTTCTGAAGTGTTTGTGGACAAGCGCAAGGGCACCTGCAGCCATCGTGGCGGGCAGCGACCGGCTGCGCCTTGTCCCAACCCGAGGGGCGAAACATGTTCGGGGTTCGAGGGCTCTGCCGTGCGTCGATGCTGCCGCTGGCATTGGGCATACCGGGAGCGATCGAGGATGCGGCCGCACAGTCGGTTCAGCGAGATCTGTTGCCGCAGACATTTCTCGAAAGACAACCGCCGCCGGCTGCCGACGCTGCACAGAAGGAGGCGCGACGGCGCGCCGCCGAGGAAAGCCGAAGGCTGGCTGATGAACTCGCGCGGGAGGGCAAGCGTGATGCACCATCCTCGTCGCCCTCGCCGGGTGACGCGAAGGCCGCATCTGCCGTCGCGATCACAGAGCCGAAGCCGGTGACCGATCAGCCGGCAGACATGCCCGCAGCGCTATCGCCGGCAGTCCCACCAGCCCCCGCAGCACCGCGTGACACCACCGCCACAATCGTCGTCCCGCCGCCGGTTCCGGCCGCCCGACCGGCGATCACGCAACCACAGAATACTCCACAGGTGACCCTATCGGCGGCCGAACTCGAAAAGCTCATCAGGCTCGGGGAGGCCCGGATCAAAGAGGGTGACATCGCCTCGGCCCGTCTCGTCTATCAACGCGCAGCCGAAGGCGGCAGCGTCACGGCATCACGGATCCTCGCACGACTGTTCGATGGCGACGCCCTGGCCCAGCTCGGCGCTCGTGGCGTGGCCGCAGACGCCGAAAAGTCCCGATTCTGGCTGGCTCATGCCGATCGGCTCGAACGGGGCGAGGGCCGTGGCAACGCGGCCAGGTAACGACCTCAGACGTTTCTGCTCAACCCACGGAGGGTCTCATGCCGATGATGTTCTCGCGTATCGAACGGCTTCGCCCACGACTGCTGCTCACCGCGGCGATGGTCGTCTCATTGCTGGGAAGTGTGGCGGTCGAGGCGCAACAGGCCACCCAGCGCGATCGCGCGCAGGGCTTGCGCACACTCCAGCGCACGACGCCGGCGCAACAGGAGGCGAGCCTGCGCGAGCGGCTCAATGAAAACACCGTGACGATGGTGACGGGCAGTCCTGCCGGGACCTACATGGCGATCGGTTCCGACATGGCGAACGTGCTCGACAGCGGTGACGGCCTCAGGCTCCTCGTGATCGTCGGCAAAGGGAGCGTCCAGAATATCAAGGACGTCCTCTACCTGCGCGGCGTCGATCTCGGCATCATCCAATCCGACGTGCTGACCTATTTCAAAGGAACAGGCGAACTCGGGCCCAACCTCGAAAATCGTCTCGTCTATCTGACGCGGCTCTACAATGAAGAATTTCATATCATCGCGCGCGGGGACATCGGCGACATCAGGCAACTTGCCGGCCAGCCCGTGAATTTTGCGCCGAATGGATCGGGCTCGCAGGCCTCGGCGCGCGTTCTCTTCAAGGCGCTCGGCATCGACGTCAAGGAAGTGAACATGCCTCAGACGGATGCCCTTCTGAAGATGAAGAACGGGGAAATCGCTGCAACCCTCGAGGTGGTGGGAAAACCCTTCGGACTGCTGCAGAAATATGTCAACGACGCAAATCTGAAACTGCTTCCGATCCCCTACGATGCCGCCTTGCAGAACGATTATGTTCCAGCGCGTCTCAGCCACGAGGACTATCCGACGCTCATCGCGAAGGGCGACACGGTCGAGACGATCTCCGTGAGTTCGGTGCTGGCGGCTTACAACTGGCCACGCGGCACGGATCGTCATCGGCGCCTGGCCAAGTTTTCGACCACGCTCATGGAAAAGTTCGAAGATCTCAAGAAGCCACCGCGTCATCCGAAATGGCGCGATGTGAACCTCACCTCGGAGGTTGGTGGCTGGAAGCGATTCAACGCCGTTGAAGATTGGCTCGCCGCGCGAGCTTCTGAAGAGAAGTCCGCAAAAGCCACGATGTCTGCGGCGGAATGGCTCAAGGTCAGTGCGGCGGGTGACGGAGGAATTGCGGCAGCTGGGCAACGAAGCGTTGCACGGCTG
>DAOMWV010000137.1:0-8085 GCA_035436725.1 Hyphomicrobiaceae bacterium | reverse complement strand
TTCTATCGCCGGGGCTTTTGCCGGTTCAGTGGCTGCCCTTGCGGAACACTGTGGAGGCGGCCAGGCCGGCCATGATGGCGAGCAGCACCGTCATGATGCCGTAGGCAAGCGGGCGCTTCAGCGCGAATTCGTGCATTATGCGCTCGAAACCTTCGCGTTCGAGGACGAGGCGCACGTTGTACTGGCTGAGGAGCTGCTGGCCGCGGAAGAGGTAGACGCGGGTCACGAACGGGCCGACCGGGACGTTGGCCGGAAGAGAGATGGTCGCGCGGAACAGGCTGCGGCCGATGAAGGCTACGGAGTATTCCTCAGCTACGTAGAGACCGTCCTTCTGTTTCAACCTGATGACCGCTTCGCGAAACTGCTTCAGTTCGGCCGGGGGCATTCGATCCGCGACGTTGAGCGGGCGCCCGTCGTTCCCGATCGGCGTCATGCGAACATGATCGAATCCGATTTCATAACCGATCAGGGTGGCATCCGAAGTGATTTCGTCGAGCGGTCGCGTCGATGCGATCGCATAATAGCTCGGGACATCGTCGAAGAGTGCGGAGTTCGTGTTCAGCCAGATTCCGCCAACACGCGACTTCCTGCGGGCCGACACACGGCCAGGGACGCCCTCGATGACTATGACGACGTCGTAGAGGCCCGCCTGCGGGCTATCCTGGCGGGAGTTGTCGACGGCACCGAAGACGACGATTTCCGTGCCTGTGAAGCTCGATGTTACAGCGACGTTGCGTGTCGAAACGTCGGCCTGAACCGTTTCCGGCAAAAGCTGGGGCTTTTCAGCCTCCGTTTCGCGCTTTTGTTCGGCCGCAGCGGCAGGCGGCGCAGGCGGCGGCTTGATCGGGACCAGTTCCCCGCGTGTTACAGGTGGACGTTCACGCCTCGGGCGTTCCTGTGCGTCGGTGGGGGAGGTGACGACTGGACACAGGACCAGCGCAAAAAGAATGGCCACGATGACGCTTTTAACGCGGCCAGCCGAAAAAGAGGAAAAACGGTCAAACGACATCTCAATGGCCTCCCGCTGCGAAGCCGAGTGAGAACAACTCGCGCGGCGTCAACACGAGGCCCAGTGCGATCTTCAAACAAACCGCCAGCACGATAGCTGCGAGCAGGAAGCGAAGCTGCTCGCCGCGCAGCTTCTCGCCTACGGACGTGCCGAACTGCGCACCAATCGCGCCTCCGAGCATCAATAGTCCGGCCAGAACAACATCGACCGATTGGTTCTGAACCGAATGAAAGATCGTCGCGCTCGCGGTGACGAAAAGGATCTGAAACAGGGATGTGCCGATGACGACGCTGGTCGGCATCCGGAGCAGATAGATCATGGCGGGGACCATGATGAAGCCGCCGCCGACACCCATGATCGCGGACAGAAGGCCGACGAACGTGCCGAGCAGCAGCGGTGGGATAGCGCTGATGTAAAGCTTGGACCGCTGAAAGCGCATCTTGAACGGCAGGCCGTGAATCCAGCTGTGTTGTCCGGACTTGCGGTGTACCTGCGGCTTGCCAGCGCTGACCTTGCGGATCGTATTGATGCTCTCGATCATCATGAGTGTGCCGACCGAGCCCAGCAGGATCACGTAAGTGATCGATACGACCGCATCGAATTGGCCGGACCGGCGCAGCACCTTGACGAGGTCGGTGCCGATGTAAGCGCCAATTATACCGCCGACGAGGAGCACGAAGCCGAGCTTGAAATCGATGTTCCGGCGGCGCCACTGCGCGAGAGCGCCGGATGCGGAGGATGCAACGATCTGGGCGGCTTCAGTGCCGACGGCAACCGCTGTCGGAATGCCGATGAACAATAGAAGCGGCGTCATGAGAAAGCCGCCGCCGACACCAAACATTCCGGAGAGAAAGCCGACGCCCCCGCCCAGTCCCAGTATCAGCCAGATGTTCACGGACATCTCGGCTATCGGCAAATATATGCTCATTCGTCTGCCCTTGCAGGACGTGACCGCTATGCTTGCCCGGTCATCTTCCTCGCCATCCTTCCCGTTCGCGCCAGCACGGCTCGACCAATGGGTGCTCCCAACTCCGACAAACCCTTGCCACACAGGGCACCTGAAACGAGAAGGGTCACGTCAAAACAGGAACGACCCGCCTGAGCGTGGCTTACGAAGCCACGCCCAAGGGGTACCCCAGGTCATATTGCGGAAGGTCCGCGCCGACGCTGTTATCGGCGTCAATGTGGGCACGACCGTTGCCGATTTTGCAAGCGATGGTTTCGGTTTTCACACGGGCATCGGCACAAAATCAGAGAGCGTGCCATTCTTGTCGATCCGGCCGAACCGTCTGGTCGGGGAATTAGCGGCCGGTACTGCTCGCGGGTGCGAGATGAGCGGGCATGGATGGCATTTCAGGCTGCGGCGGAGGGCCTTGCCGCGCGTTCGTCGAGCCTGAGGACGCTTCAGAGGAGCCCGGCGGATGAACCATCGACGGGCGTGACCGCCAGAGATCGCCAGCGAACCGCGCGTCGTTTGCGCGACGGTCGACGCCGCGACTGCGCCATGTTGTCACGTCTGCCTCGGCAGCACGGATCATGTCCGGATCAAGGGTCGAGACGAGTGCGTCACGGCGACGCGCGGCTTCCTTGTCACCGCCGCGGGCGGCGAGCGCGTACCATTTGTAGGCTTGGCGCTGGTTCTTGGCCACGCCAAGACCGTTCTCGTGCAGAACACCAAGATTGAACTGGCTATCGGCGAGGCCACGCTCGGCAGCCGCCGTGAACCAACGCGCTGCCTCTGCATAATCAGGTCCGCCGGTTTCCCGACCAGTGGCCAGAACGGCGATGTTGTGCATGGCCTTGACGTTACCCTGATCGGCAGCGCGCGTGTACCAAGCGCGGGCGCGGCCGGGGTCCGCCGGTGTGCCGAGGCCGCGTTCATAGAGTGTGCCCAGTCGGTACTGAGCCAGAGCAAAGCCCTTGGCCGCCGAGCGCTGATACCAGGCCATCGCCTCGGCGAAATCCTGTTTGACCCCACGGCCTTCCGCATAGCGCGCACCGACTTCGAACGTCGCGGACGGATCGCCCTGAGCTGCGGCCATACGCAGGGTCATCGGTCCTACAGTGGCAGGCGGCATCGTGCCGGCTGCGCTCACGTTTCCGTCCTCGTCGTCTGCCGGAAATCCGGGAGCGACCGGCGCCGTCGGAGTGCGGCCCAGCGAGATCTTCTGAGGGCCATTGGTCGTGCCGGTGACGATGGCGGCGCTTCTGGCTGTGTCGCCTTCAGGAGCCGCAACGGCCTTGGAATTCGACGGGGGTGGCAGCGCCTTTTCAGCGGCAGAAACCTTGGCCTTCGTCGTCGACTCTGCCGGCGCAATGCCTTTCGCGACTTCGGACAATGCGGGAGATTTTGCAACCGGTGTCACGCTCGAAATTGCGGGGAAGCGCGAGGGCTCACGCCGGGCCAGGAGTGCTACCTCTTCCGCGCGCAATGGACCCGAAGTGGTGTCTATCGCGATTCCCGGCAGCGCAGGGCGGACGGCTGCAGGATGGGCCTGAGCCAATTGTGTGGTCGCGGGCGTGTCAGCGGAACTCAGATCGTCCGTCACAGTTTCCGGAACGGTACGACCGGCGCCGCCCGAAGTCGGACGTTGCGTATCGGAGTTCGAGCGGCGGTCCGAGGCCGGAGCGCGCGGCGGCTCGACGGTCAATCCCTGCGGGGCGGACTGCGCCGGAGGCGAGTCAGATCTCCTGGTTTCAGACGGAGCGGGCGGCGCAATCGTTACAGGAGCGCGAGGCGCTTCTGTCTGCGGAGTACCGGTTGCGGCGGGCATCATGCTGCCGTAGCGATTGGCAAGGAACAGGTTCGCGACGTAACTGACCCCGACGAGCAGAAGCGCGATCACTGCGACCAGAATGCCACGGCGACCAAGCGAGGACGTGGGCGCGGCTCGTTTCACGGGCTTCGTGCGCTTTATGGTCTCCTCGTCCGGTCCTACGGCTTCGGGCTGGAGTTCGGGCTGAACTGACGCAGCGGCTGTCGCATTAACGCGAGGAGCGCGCGACGCGGCGGGCTTTCCACCTTTGGTTTCCCGTACGTCACCCGGCGCGCTCGCCGCCTCGACCTGAATGCGAGGCGAACGTGGTCCAGCGGACGTTTTCGGTGCGGCTGCAGGTGGTGTGGCCTCGTCGACGTCGTGGGTTGCAACGTGAGAACGCGTGGCGTCTTCTGCAAAATCGAAGCGAATGCCGGACCTGTCGGCCTGACTATTTGTCGCCACCGCAGGCGCGGCCGCCGGAGCCGCAAGGGAGCGGAACTCCGCTTGTGCGGCGTCGATGGCTTCGACGCGATCAATCAGGCGGACCAGTGCCTCCTGCATGGTATCGAGCATGCCGTTCGTCTCGGCTTCCGACCGGCGGCGTTCGTCCATGTATGAACGGAGCAGATTCTCGGTCACTTCCGAGTGAGCGGCGACCGGTGCGGCGCCTCTGGGCTCGGAGCTCTCGATCAGCTCCGACAAACGCCGCACGGCGAGGTCGGCCACGTTCGTTGCCAAAGCCTCGGTGTCGATCTGCTGGGCAGGAAGCACAGTATGGGCTTGCGAGTTCTCAAGGCCCTCGTCGCCCTGCTGTTGTGCTGCTGCCGCAATGGAGTTCAGTTCCTGAAGCTGCGCCTCGATACCGGCGAGGCGGTCGAGTTGCTGGCGGACAACCACCATCTGCTTGCCCATGTCGCCGATCTGGCTTTCGAGCTGGCGGATGTGCGTCGTCTTCGCAACCGAGGACAACTCTTCGCCAACCGAGGACAGCGCAGTTTCGAAGCGAGTTTCGAAAGTATCGACGCGCGCCATGAGGCGGTCGATCGCAGCGTCGGGTCGCGCCGCCGCGAGAGTGCGCTCGATGTCGGACGTGATCGCCGCAAAGCGGTCTTCGACCCAGCGCTTGTCGTCGCCAAGACCAGCGACGATGGTTCGCTGGACCATCGGAGGCGACACGGAGAAGCGTGGCGCAAGCTGCTCATCAAATGACGCCGAATGGCTTGCGCTGAGCGCCGCCGGGGATACGCCCGTCGCGCCGCTCTCGTACAGCTGCATGAGGGCTTCGGCCGATTGCGGATCCCAGCCGCCATCCGCGGTGGCGCCCGCAGGATAATGCTGCGCAAACGCGACGGCTGGCGCGGCGGCCGGAGCCGGCCGCTCGGTCACGAAGCTCGTGTCTTCAGATTGGCGTGGGGCGAATACGAAATGCCCGGCATCGGCCTCGGCGGTCTCCTTGGCGGAGACAATATGCTTCACCAGATCGTTCATGCCGTCCTCGAGACGGCCGAATGCACTGGCCAATTCGGACGGCAGGGTGGGGCGTGCGCGGTGCGCCGTATTGGAAAGACGCGCAATCCGCTCTTCCATCTCAGCCAGGGAGCGGGCGTGTTTCGCTTCCACCTCTGCGAGCCGCTGACGGATCTGCCCCGTTATCTGTCCCAGAGCGTCGCCGAGCCAATCACCTGAGCTATTCGACGAGGAGGCTCGGTCGAGACGCGACGGAGCGGCATGATTTGCCGTATCGGCAACGATCTCGCGGGGATGGTGCATCATCAGGATCCGATGTCGCGGCCTAAACTTCTGTGCGGCGGCATGGCTCGCGGCCCCGAGCGGGCGGGGATGCTGGCTTCCGACGCTCAAAAAACGGTCAGGGTCGGACGCGGCAGACAAATCGAATCCCTTGCTACCGAAGCTGGCAGCGGGCGGTAAACGAACGGTTAAGTATTGGGGACGGGACGTCGAAGCCGGACACGTGCTGACATTTCGACATCGCGGACGGCGTTTTGCGCCAGCTGGTCGCCTGGCGCGAGCCGGTTCGCCACAATTCGGTGGCAATATTGGTTGCCGAGTTGCGACCAACCTAGAGAACAGAGGACGAACAATGTTTTCGATGCGAAAGCGGGATGCGAAAGGCAGGAGCGGCGCGGCCGTCCGCCGCCGGCGAACACGTCACGCTGCGGTCGCAGGGTTCCTGGCGATGACCGGCATGGCGGCAGCACAAGGTACGTCATCCGACAGCGCCAGCCAGCCTGCCGATCGCGGCGGCGGGCGCTACACATTTCAGCAAACCCAGGATGGCGTTCTGCGCTTCGACACTCAGACCGGGCAGATCTCGATGTGCCGGACGCGGGACGGCAAGCTTACTTGCGAGGCCGCGACCGACGAGCGACGCTCGATCGAGGAGGAGATCGCCCGGCTCAGGACGGAAAACGCCGAACTGAAGAAGGACGTGAAGCGGCTCGAGGAATTGTCCGGCATTCCCGCTCCGCCCGATCCGGACAAGCCTGGCAGCAGCAAAGGCGGCGTACAGTTGCCGACCGAGGAGGACCTCGACAAGGCGATGAGCTACGTGCAGCGCATGCTCAAGAAATTCAAGGACAAACTCAAGGAATTCGAGAGCGAAATGGGCAAGGACGCAGAGCCGAAGAAGGGCACCCCGCTCTGATCCACGCGATCAAAGGGGCGCAACCGGCGCGGCGGCGTCTGGCCAAAGGCGGAAGCCTCAGCCCTGCTTTCCGGCCCGTTCGATAGCCTCGGTGATCAAGCGCCGGGCCTCGTCTGCGTCACCCCAATGATGGATCTTGACCCATTTGCCGGGTTCGAGATCCTTGTAGTGCTCGAAAAAGTGCTGGATCTGGGCGCGCGTGATCTCGGGAAGGTCCTGATAGGAATGGACGTTCTCGTACCGACGGGTCAGTTTCGGGGACGGGACCGCTATGATCTTTTCGTCACCGCCGCCGTCATCCTCCATGACAAGGACGCCGACGGGCCGGCAATTCATGACTGCCCCCGGAACGATCGCGCGCGTATTGCAGACCAGGACGTCGATGGGGTCGCCATCAGCCGATAGCGTGTGGGGGACGAAGCCGTAATTTCCCGGATAGTGCATTGGTGTATAGAGGAAGCGATCGACAAAGAGCGTTCCGGACGCCTTGTCCATCTCGTACTTGATCGGTTCGCCGCCAACCGGAACCTCGACGATGACATTGATGTCGTGGGGCGGGTTGTTGCCGACGGTGATCGCGTCCAGACGCATTGACAGGCTCCGTTCAATTTGCTGCCACTTCAACGGCATGATTTGGTCGCATCTCTAGCAGGGATCGCCAGAGATGGAAGCAGGAGGATGGTATGAGACCGTACGTGCGGGCCGTCATCGGAGCCGGAGTGGCCGTGGCTACCCCCCTGTTTTCGGCCGTCACCGCGACCGTCGCGACGGCGCAGTCTCCGGATGCGATCCGGAGCAAGGTCACGACGATCGATCTGAAGACCTGCAAGCTTCTAAGGAAGCACGAAGACGGGAACTCCTGGATCTGCCCCGGGCACGGCGGGAACAAGCTTTACGTCGCCGAGGGGGACCTGAGGTTCTTCGTGGCGGCGGGCCCGAAGCCCGAGAAGACCTTGGCCGCCGAGCAGACACTCCGGCCGTTCAACACGATCTTCAAAGGGCGCGCGAACCGGGCTCCCGTGGAGTGGCGCTTCGGTCCCGCACCGGCCACGCAGCCATATGCGACGATCGTCCGGTATTTCACTGATCTCGATGGCACGAAGGGCGAAGTGATCGTCGTTTCCAAGGTGTCTGCGAAGGAAAGCTGTCACATCGCCATGATCGACGCGCTGGCGAACCCGAATGCAATCGAGCTGGCAAGATCGATCGCGGACGAGCGGGCTGCGGCATTCGATTGCTCGAAAGCGGAAGCAAAGGCCGAGGGCAAGGCGGGGAAGAGCCCGATGTGAGTGTGGCATGCCGCGCAGCGCACGCGGATGCATGGGCAATCGTTTCCTTTAATGGCCGGGAAGTCAGGGAGGCGTCCAGCATCATCGTCCGCCTGCACACTCGCGTAGCTGCCCGCGATGACCGATTTGTCCGGCTTCAGGTTGACGCCGACAGTAGCCGTTAACCGACACGACGGAGTTTGCCACGTCCGTCCAGCCGGAGGAGACTTCCTGCGGGCTCGTCGTCGGGGTTTTTTGGGTCATTTGAGCGTCCAATCTAACGGAGCGTTCGGCCCATCTGGTTGCAGTTTATGCTGTTGCGTTGAAGAGTTGCCGGCGACATTGCTGGATAGCTCGACGATTGAACTGTCGTCGCCGTTCTAG
>DAOMWV010000136.1:0-8356 GCA_035436725.1 Hyphomicrobiaceae bacterium | reverse complement strand
GTGTCGGCCCGTCGCGTCCGTTCGATGCGCCGAAACGCGAAGCTGCACCCGAGCCGTCGCGCGCCGCCCCGGCTGCCTCCGGCACGACGATCGAGGTCGTTGCCGGCGACACGCTTTATGGCCTGTCGAAGCGGCACGGCGTGTCTGTGTCCAGTCTCATGGAGGTCAACGGCCTCAAGTCGGCGGCGCTGAAGCCCGGCCAGAAACTCGCCCTCCCGTCCGGCGCGCGCCGTCCGCTGGAGCGCCCGGCCGTCGCCAAGGCGCCGCCGGCAGCCCAGGTCCCCGCGGCTTCCGCGCCCACTACCGCGTCGGTCGAAACCTGGACTGGCACGCACACGGTGAAGCCCGGTGAATCGCTCTACGCCATCGCGCGCCAGCACAAGATCAAGCTCGCCGAACTGCAGGCGGCGAACACCGTGACCGATCCGACCAGGGTCCGTCCCGGTACGGTCCTGAAAGTTCCTGGCGAAGCCGGCGCGAGCGCGTCGGCCGTACCTGCTGCTCCGGTAGCGCCGACGGTCGCAGCCGCGCCCGAACCGCCCCGCACGCAGGCCGCAGCGACCCCACCGCCCACGCTTCCCGAACCGAAATCCGAATTGGTCGGCGGTCCCGGCGTGAAGGTCATCAATGCCGCGCCAACGCCTGCCGCGACGGCCCCTGCCTCCGCGGCGACGAAGGTCGCTTCCCTCGGCAACTCCGTTCCGGCAGCGAAAGCCGGCGGAGCGACGTTCGCCTGGCCGGCCAAAGGTCCTGTCATTGCCGAGTTCGGCAAGCGCACCGACGGCTCATCGAATGACGGCATCAACATCTCGGTCCCGGCCGGCTCCGATGTGCACGCCGCCGAAGCCGGAACGGTCGCCTACGCCGGCAGCGAACTCAAGGGCTACGGCAATCTCGTCCTCGTCCGCCACGAGAACGGTTGGGTCACTGCCTACGCGCACGCCGATCAGGTGCTCGTCAAGCGTGGCGACGCCGTCAAGCGCGGTCAGGTCATCGCCAAGGCCGGCAAAACCGGTTCGGTCGACCAGCCGCAGGTCCACTTCCAGCTGCGTCGTGGCTCTTCGCCAGTCGATCCGATGCCGCACCTCGAAAAAAACTGAGACGCGCACGCGAAGAACGAGCGCGATCACGTCGTAATCTCATGCAGAATTCGCGTGTCGCGTCGGATGTTCGACGTCAAAGTTGTCTTTTGTTTATCGATGTTTTTCGATCATGTCTCGCATGCGCTTTTCACGCGCGGACCACAAAAAACCTGTCTCTTAGACATTCGGTCTAAGCCACAGTGCGCAATCGCTGATGCATCGTCGCGATCGTAGGGATGTGGTGCGCTGCTCGTGAGTGACATCGTTTCGAGTGTCATGCACGACGGCTTCACAAATCTCTACGGGAGTGCAACCTCATGGCGACGGCTGATGCGATCACCAGCGGGCAGGTGCGCGGTATGACGGGCGAAGAAAAGCGCGTCATTCTGGCTTCCTCGCTCGGCACCATATTCGAATGGTACGATTTCTATCTTTATGGCTCCTTGGCAGCGATGATCGGTGCCAAGTTCTTTTCTGCATTCGATCCCAACACGCGCTCGATCTTTGCTCTGTTGGCATTTGCCGCCGGCTTTCTCGTGCGTCCCTTTGGAGCGCTTGTCTTCGGTCGTCTCGGTGACCTCATCGGCCGCAAGTCGACGTTCCTCATCACCATTCTCATCATGGGCCTGTCGACGTTTCTCGTCGGGCTGCTGCCGGACTACGCGACCATCGGCTGGATCGCTCCCGTAACGCTGATCGCACTCCGCATGCTCCAGGGCCTCGCACTCGGCGGCGAGTACGGTGGTGCCGCGGTCTACGTTGCCGAACACGCTCCTGCCGGACGTCGCGGTTTCTATACGTCGTGGATTCAGACGACGGCGACACTGGGTCTGCTGCTGTCGCTGTTCGTGATCGTCGGGCTGCGTTTGTGGATGGGCGAAAAGGCCTTCGCAGACGACTTCCCGCTGTTCTTTGGCCTCAAGGGCGGCTGGCGCATTCCGTTCCTCGGCTCGATCTTCCTGCTATTGATCTCGGTCTGGATCCGCTTGCAGATGAACGAGAGCCCCGCCTTCCAGAAGATGAAGGAAGAAGGCACGCGTTCGAAAGCGCCGCTCAAGGAAGCCTTTGGCAACTGGTCCAACATGAAGATCGTGTTGCTCGCGCTCTTCGGTCTCGTCGTCGGTCAGGCCGTCGTCTGGTACACGGGCCAGTTCTACGCGCTGTTCTTCATCCAGAACATCCTCAAGGCCGACCTGCTGACGTCGAACACGCTCATCGCCTGGTCGCTGATCCTCGGCACGCCGTTCTTCCTGTTCTTCGGTTGGCTGTCGGACCGCATCGGCCGCCGTCCGGTCATCCTGGCCGGGTGCTTGATTGCGGCATTGACCTATTTCCCGCTGTTCAAGGGCCTTACGAGCCTGGTCAACCCGCAGCTCGAGATCGCTCTCGAAAAGGTCAAGGTCAACGTCGCCGCCGATCCTTCGGGATGCGGCTCGGTGTTCGATCCGGTCGGCATCCGTCAGTTCACGGCGCCCTGCGACGTGACCCGTCGGACGCTTGCTGCCAACGCGATCCCGTACACGCTTTCGAACGGTCCTGCCGGCTCTGGCGTGAAGGTATCGGTCAACGGTCAGGACGTTGCGGTCAATGCCGACTTCGCAAAGAACATCCTCGCTGCCGCGCAGGCTGCGGGCTTCCCGAAGCCGGGCGATCCGAACATCCTGAAGGTCAGCAACTTCTTCGGCGTCTGGAGTGACGCGCGCGCTATCGGCGTGATCGCCATCCTGACGCTCATGGTCATCTACGTGACCGCCGTCTACGGACCGATCGCGGCGGCGCTGGTCGAATTCTTCCCGACCCGCATCCGCTATACCGCGATGTCACTGCCGTATCACATCGGCAACGGCTGGTTCGGTGGCCTTCTGCCGGCGACGTCGTTCGCCATGGTTGCGTCGACCGGAGACATCTACTACGGCCTCTGGTACCCGATTGGCTTCGCTCTGATGACGTTCGTGATCGGTCTCCTCTTCGTCCGCGACGCCGGCGAGAAGAACATCGACCACGTCCGCCACTGATCCGGCCATCGTCGACATGAAATACCCCGCGGCAGGCAACTGCCGCGGGGCTTTTTGTTTTCCCGGTCCTGGAACGCGACGATCACGTCGGCGGGTCCGTCGGAGCCTGCCGCGCTCTTCGGTTACTCCGTCTTTAGCTTCTGCCCGAGCCGGCCGGCGAGATCCTGAATGTACTGCCACGCGACACGGCCCGACCGGCCGCCGCGCGTCATCGACCATTCGATTGCCTCAGCGTGCAGCGCGTCATCGGTGATCTTCAGTCCGTGATGCTTCACGTAGCCTCTGATCATGTCGAGGTACTGGTCCTGCGTGACGTTGTGGAAGCCGAGCCAGAGCCCGAACCGGTCGGAGAGTGACACTTTCTCCTCCACCGCCTCCGACGGGTTGATCGCCGTCGAGCGCTCGTTCTCCATCATGTCGCGCGGCATCAGGTGCCGCCGGTTCGACGTGGCATAGAACACCACGTTCTCCGGCCGTCCTTCGATGCCGCCGTCGAGCACCGCCTTGAGCGATTTGTAGCTCGTATCGTCCTTGTCGAACGACAGGTCGTCGCAGAACACGATGAAACGGTGACCGTGCTTCTGCCCCGCCTCGCGCATCAGCGTGAGACAGCGCGGCAGCGTCGCGATGTCCTCGCGATGGATCTCGACGAGCTTGACGTCGTCCTTGCCGAGCGTCTTCTTGAGCTTGCGCCGGACGGTCGCGTGCGCGGCCTTGACCAGTGACGACTTGCCCATCCCGCGCGCGCCCCACAGCAGCGCATTGTTCGCCGGCAGCCCTGTCGCAAACCGCATGGTGTTGTCGAGAAGCTGGCCCGAGGCCCGTTCGATGCCGACCAGCAGGTCGAGCGGCTGCCGGCTCACCTGCGGTACCGGCAGGAACCCCTCCGGGTTCGACTGCCAGACGAACGCCTCCGCTGCTCCGAAATCGACCGGCGGCACGGGCGGCGGGGCCATCCGGGCCAGCGCGTCACTGAGGGTTTTCAGATGCTGCTCGATCCGGTCGAGCTGGGCCTTATCGATGGACATGAACGAGGCGGTCTTTCTGCGCGTATTGCTTGGACGCCCGTTCTATATCCGAGGCGTCCGCCCCCGTCACGATAGGGAACCTGGGGTTCCCGTATGCCATTTTGTTGCAAAAGGGGGACGGACCACTATAGTCCGGCCCGGATTCCCCGGGGATACCTCCGGCGGGCCGTTTCCGTGTGCTTGGCGGTTGCATTTCGACCCCCATATGGATACGGCGACCACGTAACCGGCGGCAAGCCGCAGACCACAATCGAGGACGAGACGTTGATGTTCATTACTCCGGCTTATGCCCAGTCCGCTGGCGGCGGCGCCGATGCCTTTATCCAGCTCGTGCCCATCCTGCTGATGTTCGTGATCTTCTATTTCCTTCTGATCCGCCCCCAGCAGGCGCGCGCGAAGCGGCATCAGGAGATGATCAACGCCATCCGCCGCAACGATACCGTGGTAATGGGCGGCGGCATCGTCGGTCGCGTCAATCGCGTCCGCGACGGTGATCCCGAGATCGACGTCGAGATCGCGCCGAACACGGTAGTCAAGGTTCTGCGTGGTTCGATCGCGGAAGTGCGCGTGAAGGGCGAACCGGCCAAGGACGCGAGCTGATGAGACGCCCGGCGCGGCCCCCTCGGGGCCGTGGCGGACCGTAAGCTCGCCGCGAAACAGGATGGCCCGGTGCACCAGCACCGGAAAAATGGAACGGACGGCGCAGGATGCTGCATTTCTCTCGTTGGAAGATCGTCGTGATCCTGCTGACCGTGCTCGGCGGCCTGATCGCGGTGACGCCGAATTTCCTGAGCCGGGAGACACTCGATCGTCTGCCGTCGTGGATGCCGAAACGCCAGATGCCCCTCGGCCTCGATCTCCAGGGCGGCGCGCATCTTCTGCTCGCCATGGACGCCGACGATCTCAAGCGGACGTGGCTTCTCGCCATCCAGAGCGACGTGCGCCGCGTCCTGCGTGAGGCGAAACTGAACTTCACCGGTCTCGGCCAGGCCGGCGGCGTCGTGGTCGTGCGCCCCGCCGATCCAAAGGACAATGACGCCGTCCTGCGTGAACTGCGCAAGATCCCACAGCAGGTCGGCAACGCGCTGCTCGGCACCGCCGGCGCAGACATCGACGTGCGCACTACCGCCGATGGCGGCATGCAGCTCGTCCCGACCGACGTCGGCATCCAGAATCGCATCTCCGGTGCCGCCAGCGCGGCGATCGAAACCCTCAACCGCCGCGTCAACAACCTCGGTACGGCCGAATCGACCATCGTCCGTCAGGGCCGCGACCGCATCCTTCTGCAGTTCCCGGGCCTCAGCGACACCACTCTGCTCAAGCAACTCGTCGGCCAGACCGCCAAACTCACCTTCCACGACGTGAACGCGCAGATGACGGCCGCCGACGCCAAGGCGGCCGGTCGCATCCCGAGCGGATACCGCGTCTATCCCTCCGCCGAGCGCGAAGGCGAGGAGTACCTCCTGCGCGACGCCCCGATCATCGACGGCGTAGACCTCGTTGACGCACAGCCCGGCTTCGACCAGCGCACCAACGAGCCCATCATCTCGTTCCGCTTCAATCAGGCCGGCGCACGAAAGTTTGGCCGCTTCACCCAGGAAAACGTCGGCCGCCCCTTCGCCATCGTTCTCGACGACAAGGTCCTCTCCGCCCCCGTCATCCGTGAACCAATCCTCGGCGGGACAGGTCAGATTTCCGGCAGCTTCACAGTCGAAACCGCCAACACGCTCGCCGTCCAGCTTCGCTCCGGTGCGCTTCCCGCCAAGCTCACCATCGTCGAGGAACGCACGGTCGGCCCCTCGCTCGGTGCCGATAGTATCGAGGCCGGACGCCTCGCCGGCATCATCGGAGCAATCGCAACGGTGATCCTGACGGTGATCGCATACGGTACGTTCGGGATCTTCGCCGTCGTAGGTCTCGTCGTCCACCTGCTCATGACGGTCGCATTGATGACGCTTGCCGGGTCGACGTTGACCCTGCCGGGTATCGCTGGACTCGTGCTGGGCGTCGCCATGGCCGTCGACGCCAACGTTTTGATCTACGAACGCATCCGCGAGGAATTACGCAACGGCAAGCCACCCATATCCGCGATCGATACGGGCTTCCAGCGCGCCTTCATCACCATCGCCGACAGCCAGTTGACCACGCTCGCCTGCGCGGTCGTCATGTTCTGGCTGGGCTCGGGCCCGATCCGCGGCTTCGCTGTGACTCTCGTGTTCGGCATCCTGACGTCGATCTTCGCCTCGGTAACGGTCGTCCGCCTCCTCATTTCCTGGTGGCTCAGGGCGAATACGAAGTCGCGTCGCACTGTTGAAGTCCCGGTTTGAGGAAACGTCCATGAACTTCATTCCGAACTTCAAGGGTTTCGACTTTTTCCCGCACGACCTCCGGCTGCCGTTCATGCGGTATCGCGACATCGCGGTCGGCATGTCGGTAGTCGGCATGCTGATTTCGCTCGCTCTCTTCTTCACCTACGGGCTCAATTACGGCGTCGACTTCAAGGGCGGCTCCATGATCGAAATCCAGGCCACGAAGGGGAACGCCGACGTGGGCGCGATCCGCGACAAGCTCTCCAAGCTCGGTCTCGGCACCCCCCAGATCCAGGAATTCGGCACCGCGCAGAACGTGCTGATCCGCATCGAACAGCAGCCCGGCGGCGAAGTCGAACAGCAGGCCGCCCTGAAGAAGGTCGTCGACGCGCTCGGTACCGATTATGTGCAGCGCCGCGTCGAAGTCGTCGGTCCCGCCGTTTCCAGCGAATTGCGTACGACCGGTTTCATCGCGGTCATCTCCGGCCTTCTCGCCATCGTCGCCTACGTCTGGTTCCGCTTCGAGTGGCAGTTCGCCGTCGGCGCCATCGTCGCCCTACTGCACGACGTGCTGCTGACCGTCGGCCTGTTCGCACTGTTCCAGTTCGAGTTCGATCTCTCGATCGTCGCCGCCCTTCTCACCATCTTGGGCTATTCCGTCAACGACACCGTGGTCGTCTCCGATCGCATTCGCGAGAATATGCGAAAATACAAACGCATGGATCTGAACGAACTGCTCGACCTCTCCATCAACGAGACGCTGTCACGCACAATTCTGACCGGCTGTACCGCGCTCGCGGTGCTGCTGTCGCTTTACATCTTCGGCGGCGAAGTCATCCGTAACTTCAACTTCGCCATGCTGTTCGGCGTCATCATCGGCACCTACTCGTCGATGTTCATCGCGGCCCCGATCCTCGGCTATCTCGGCCTCCGCCGTGACGGTGGCGACAAGGCCGCTGCCTCTGGACCGGAGACGGCCAAGGCCAAGTAGGGCGCTGAGCGCGCGTCAGAGCGCCCGGAAAGCAATCAGGATGTCGAAGCGCGTCGCAGGAGAGAGGTTCGCAGGCTTTCTGCCTGAGCGCGTGGCCATAGACACTTATGGCGCCGGCGGCTTCCGCTTCCGCGACATGAGCCATCGTGGCAGCCTCCTCGTCCTCTCCGATGGCATGCACGCCTGGGAAGCCGCGCCTGACCGGCCGCCGGACGAGCATCTGCTTGTCGCCCTCGCCGCCCGCATCGCCGCGCCTGAGTTTCTCATCGTCGGCACGGGGCGTGCCCAGCATTTTCCCTCCGCCGCAGTGCGTCGCGCCTTCGCCGAAGCCGGCCTCGCAATCGACGTGATGGACACAGGCGCCGCCTGCCGCACCTACAACGTCCTGCTCGGTGAGCAGCGTCCGGTCGCAGCAGCTTTCGTCGCGGTCGAATGACCATGCCGGACGAGGCTCAATCGACCGTCGATCCCGAAATCGTCGAGCGGGCGCGGTCGCACGAACCCGATCGCTATCTCGCAGCCCTGCTCTCGCCGTTGACCGTCCGTGCCGACCTTCTGGCGCTGGTCGCGTTCACGGCCGATCTGGTGCGCATCCCGACGGTCGTCACCGAGCCCATGATGGGCGAGATCCGCCTGCAATGGTGGCGCGATCAGTTCGGGCCTCTCGCCGGCGGGGCGACCACCGCCCACCCCTTGGCCGATGCACTCGGCCGCGCCATCCGCACCCATCACCTGCCGGTTCCACTGCTGACCGCCATGACCGAAGCCCGCGCCTTCGATCTCTACGCCGATCCGCTTACCGATGAAGCCGCGCTCGAAGGTTACATGACAAAGACGGAAGCGATCCCGTTCGAGCTCACATTGCGCATCCTCGGCGTCGACGAGGCTGTCGCCGGACGTCTGGCCCAGCCTGCCGGGCGTGCGTTCGGCC
>DAOMWV010000135.1:0-8389 GCA_035436725.1 Hyphomicrobiaceae bacterium | reverse complement strand
GCCCGCCCGCCTCGAAGAAGTGGGTCGAGCCGGAAATGACCGGTTGCTTCAGGACATCGCTCCAGATCGCGCGGATCTGCTCGACGATGTCGCTATCTTTTTCAACGGCGTCGGTTGACGCGACAGCCGTCTCCGTTGCGGCGGCGATTGTGGACGGACGGCGTGCCTGGAGCGTGGCATCCGGGCGCTGCAGCATTTCGCGCAGGACCGCTTCCCACATTTCGAGCATGCGATCGACTGTCGATGTCTCGTAGAGCGCACGGCTGCTTTCGCAGGTCAGGCGCCATCCGTCGGCACGCTTCACGAGGAAGAAAGTGAGATCGTATTGTGCTCCCGTAGGCTGTGACGGAAGCGAAACCAGACTGATGTCATCGTAGCGTTCACTGCGAATGACCGGCCGGATCAGTGTGTAGTTGACGCTGAAAAGCGGCGTGCGGCTGGGATCGCGCGGCGGATTGAGCCGCTGTACCAGCATTTCAAAGGGAAACTGGCGATGCGCAATCGCATCGTCGATGACGCTGCCGACGTGTGCCACGAGTTCACGCGCGGTCTCGGCGGCCGCCATGTCGAACCGCAATACGACCGTGTTTATGAACAAGCCGACGATCGGCTCGAGCATGACGTCGTCACGACCGGCGACCTGCGTGCCAATGCTTATGTCGGTTCGTCCGGTCCACGCGTGCAGCATGCGCGCAAGGGCAGAAGTCGAAACATCGAACAACGTCCGGCCGAACTTCATCGGCGCCGCTTCGAACGCAGCGACGACGTCGGGTGCCATAAGGCGGAACCGGAAATCGCTTTCTGTGCCGAGTTTCGGTGGCCGCGGGCGATCTCCGGGAACCTCGAAGTACGACATGTCGCCGAGCTTTCGCGACCAGTAGGCGCCCGCATCCTCGAACGCTCCGCTCTCGACCATGTCGGCCTGCCAGAGCGCGTAGTCCGCGAACTGCAGCTCGAGTGCCGGCAGCGAGATGTCACGCCCCTTCATCTCCGCAGCGATGAGCATCCCGAACTCGTGCGCTATGATACCCACTGACACGCCGTCGGACGCGATGTGATGCATCGAGAGCAGCAGCAATATGTTGCGCTCGTCGAGGCGCAACGACGTCAGGCGAATGGGAGCGTCCGTCCGGATGTCGATCGATCGCCTCGCATCCTGTGCGCTGATGCGCTCTGCTTCGGTCTGGCGGACATCGGGCTGCAATCGCGTAAGGTCGACGAACGACACCTTCGTGTCGATCCGGTCCGCAATCAGCTGATGCGGTTCCCCGTCGATCTCGACGAACGTCGTGCGCAATATTTCATGCCGGGCCAGCAAAGTCTGGAACGCAGTCGCAATCGCTGCGTCCGAAACCGTGCCTTCGAGCCGCCAGCGCACGCCGATGTTGAGTGCGGGATTGCCAGGCTCGAACTGTTCGAGAAACCAGAACCGCTTCTGTGCGAGCGAGCAGGGCAGAGGCTTCCGCGCGGCGCTGACGGTCCTGGACATATCGGTCTTCGTGTCTTCGCTGTTCATCGGGCTGGCCCTGTCATCCGGCGTGCACCCCCACGGTAGGCCCCGAGGTTTGGCAATTTCTGTGGCGTCGGCGCGGCTGGTCCTTCGTCCCGCAGCAGGTTTGCTTGCGCTTCGATCGTCGGATGCCGCAACAGGTCACGTGCCTGCAGTTTCACTCCCTGCGCCTGCAGCCGCGCCGCGATCCGGAAGAGATGCAGCGAATCCGCGCCGAGCCTGAGCAGCGATACGTCCGCTGCGATCGACGGCATGGCGAGTACCTCCCTCCAGACCGTCGCGATCTGCTCCTCGAGACCCGGCTTTGGCATCGGCCCGGTCGCCTCGGGCCGGTTCTCTGTAGCAGCGACACCTTGCGCATAGGGCGAGGCGAGATCGCGGGCCGAAAGCGGCCGCCCGAGACGTGGATTGAGCGCCTTGCGGTCGAGCTTGCCGTTGCCGGTGGCCGGCAGACGATCGACTTCGAGGTAGACGCTCGGCACCATGTACTCCGGCAGGCGCGCCGACAGTTGCGTGGCGATCGCCTGGCCCGAGAGACGCTGGCTGGCACGCGGTACGACATACGCGACGAGACGCGGCGCGGTCGGATCGGCCCGATCAACGGCCACGGCCGCATGCGCGACGCCTGGAACCAGCCGCAGTGCCGTCTCGATGTCTTCGAGTTCGATACGGTAGCCGCGCAGCTTGATCTGCTGATCCGTCCGCCCGATGAGTTCGATACTGCCGTCCGGCAGCCTGCGGGCGACATCCCCCGTCTTGTAGAGCCGCTGCGGCGCCCGCCCACCGATCGAAATCTCGCGAAATGCCGCCTCCGTCAGATCGTCGCGGCCGAAGTAGCCTTTGGCGAGACCGTCGCCACCGATAAGGAGGTCTCCGGCCACGCCCGGCGCCGCGAGCTGTCCTCTGGCGTCGAGAACATGCAGCGACGTATTTGCGATCGGTCGACCGATGGTGATCGGCCCGCGGTCGACCCGGCTGCAGCTCGACCAGATCGTCGTTTCCGTCGGCCCGTACATGTTCCAGAGCTCCGCGCCGCCGGTGATCAGTTGATCGGCGAGATCCCGTGCGAGCGGCTCGCCACCGCACAGCATCTTCAGACCCGGCCGCGGCCGGAAGCCGGCCTCGATAAGGATGCGCCAGAGCGACGGCGTCGCCTGTACGACGCTCGCACGCTCACGGTCGATGAGCTCGACGAGCTGGAACCCATCGGTCACCGTCTCGCGGTCGGCGATGACGACGCGCGCACCGTTGACGAGCGGCAGGAAGAGTTCGAGCACGGCGATGTCGAAGCAAACCGTGGTCACGGCAACGAGCGTGTCAGATGCCTTAAGCCCCGGCGTGCGCGACATCGATGTGAGAAAATTGACGACGGCCCTGTGTCCGATCGCGACACCCTTGGGTGTTCCCGTAGAACCCGACGTGAAGATGACGTAGGCAACGGGATCGCCGCTCCCGTCACGCTCACTGACGTGCGGTGCGACAGACAACATGGCTGCGATTGCACTGCGATCCCGTACCACGTCGACATGCGACATCGCGCCCTGAACCAGGCCCGACTGCGCCGCATCACTGGTCACGATAAGCGAAACCTTTGCCGTCTCGATCGTCTGCTGTAGCCGCGACACGGGATGCGTCGGCTCCAGCGGGACATAGGCGCAGCCGCACTTGAGAACGGCGATGAGCGCAATCAGCGTCTCGGCCGACCTGTGTACGGCCACGGCTACCCGTTGGCCAGGCTTCAGCCCCCGCTGCAGCATGAAATTCGCGAGCCGGTTCGCCGCGCGGTCGAGTTCCGCATAAGTCAGCGACACGCTGCCGGCCGTCACCGCGATCATATCGGGCGTCCGCCGGGCCTGCGCTTCCACGAGTTGATGCACAAGTGCGTTGCGGTCGAAGTCGCACGCGGTGTCGTTCAGCCCTTCGACGAGCCAGCGCTCGGCGTCGGCGTCGAGCAGCCTCAGCGCTCCACTCGCTGCGGAAAGGTCACCCGCGGCGGACGAAACCATGCAGCGGAAATGCCCGAGCCAGCGCTGGATCGTGGAGCGATCATAGAGATCGGTGCTATAGTCCACATCGACGCGCAGGCCGTCGTCGCTCTCGATGCAGTTGATGAAGAGATCAAAATTGACCGCCGCCTTCGGATTGGGCGTCACGCTGGCCGTAAGGCCGGGGAACTCAATGTCACCGGAAATCCGCTCCAGATTGAATTGCACATCGGTGAGCGGTGTTCTGCCGAGCGTGCGCTTCAGCTTCATCGTCCGAACGATGCGGCCGAGGGTGGTATTGCGATGCGGGTAGGCATCGTCGAAGACCCGGCCGATACGTTCGAGGTGGGCGGAGAATGGTGCCTCGAGATCGACGGCTGATCTGACCGGCAGGAAATTCACGCAATGGCCGACGAAGGATTGCGCATCGAGATCGCTTTGCCCCGCCATGGGCACGGCAAGCGTGATGTCCGACGACCCCGACAGCCGCGCCATCAGTACCTGCGTCACGCCGAACAGTGCATTGAAGAGCGACGCTCCCGCCTTTGCCGCGGCCTTCTTGAAAGACTTCAGGGTCGCCCCGTCGATGTGCGCGCTGGTCGAGGCGCCGCGCCACGTCCGCTCCTCCGGCCGTGGGCGATCCGAGGGAAGATCGAAGGTTTCGGTATCGCGATGCATCCGGGCCCAGAACGCATCCGTCTCGGCTGGTGTCGGCGTCCGTGACTGTTCAAGCGCGAACTGCCGGAACGCCAACGGTGCGGGCAGTGACGTCACAGCCCCGGTCGTTCGCTGCGCGTACAATACAGCGACTTCCTCGAGAATGATGTTTGTCGACCAGCCGTCGCAGATGATGTGATGCGCCGTCAGGATCAGGACGTGCGAGGTCGGAGCCAGCTTGACGATCTCCGCCCGAACCAGCGGGCCACGATCGAGATCGAACGGCCGTTGCGCCTCCGCCGCCAGGCGCAGGTCCAGAGCCGCAGCCGGATCGGCTTCGCCGCTGACGTCGACCAGCGGTATCTCGATACGAAGGGTGTGGGCGACGGACATCGTCTCGCCGGTCGTCCCGAAAAACGCTCGGAGTGCGTCGTGCCGGGCAATGACGCCATTGACGGCATCGCGCAATGCCGCCGCATCCAGCGCTCCATCGAGCGACAGACTGAGCGATTCGTTGAATGCGATCGACGCCTCGTCGCCGAGTTGCGCGGCGAGATAGACCTCCCGCTGCGGCTCCGTCAGCGGGACGCTGTCGGGCAGATCGGGCGCGGGCATGATGGGGACGACGGGCGCAACGCTCAAAGCCGCACTTTGTCCGCTCTCGGTCGTGTCCGCAGCAATGACCGGTGGCAGAATGCCCGCCGCCTGCAGGCGCACGAGCGCGGACTCGAACGAGTGGGCGATCTGGTCGAGATCGTCGTCGGTATGCGCGGTCGTGAGGAAGCAGGTGAAGCCCTCGTAGACGTGCACGCCGTCGAGACGCATCAGAGGATAGAGCAGGCTTCCAAGCGGATCTTCCGACGCGAACGACGCGTAAAAATAGCTGGAATAGCGCTCGAAGCGCGTCCGGATGCCGCGCACCTCCGCAATGTTATTGAGCCTGTCGACGAGCGACTTGGCCTTGAGATCGAGACCGGCCTGCAGCTCGGGGCCCTGTGCCTTGATGTGTGCGAGCGTCGCGCGAACCGCCGCGAGGACGAGCGGATGACGCACGAACGTACCGGCGAAAAACGTCGGCGCTACTTCGGGAACGCTGTCGTCCCCGTACTGCCATGCGCCGCCGTCGAGAGCGTCCATGAACCGGCTGTTGCCGGCCAGAATGCCGATCGGCATGCCGCCGCCCGCGACCTTGCCATAGGTCGCCATGTCGGCGCGAATGCCGAGCACGGCCTGCATCCCGCCGGGGTGTACGCGAAAGCCCGTGACGACCTCGTCGAACACGAGTGCGATCCCGCTTTGTGCCGTGATCGTGCGCAACTCCTTCAGGAACCCGACCGGCACGAGTGCCGGATGCCGGCTCTGCACAGTTTCGACCAGGACGGCAGCGATGTCTTCGGCATGATCGCGGATGTACGCGAGACTCGCTGGATTGTCGTAGGCGAGCACGACCATGTTCGAGACGGACTCGCGCGGGATCCCTGGCGCGATCGGCTGTGCGCCAGGTGCCTTGGCGCGCGATCCGAGACCCTTGGCGAGGACCTCGTCGAACTGTCCATGATAGTCGCCGCCGAAATAGACGACCTTGTTGCGCCCGGTGACCGCGCGGGCCACGCGCATGGCGGCCATTACCGCCTCCGAGCCGGTGACACAGAACGTCGCACGCTCGTTGCCGGTGAGGTCGCAGAAGAGCTCCGCCACCTCGGCGGCAAGCGGTGTCTGCGGCCCGATCGGGAAACCCTGCGCGAGCTGACGGGAAAGTGCGTCGACCACGAAGTCCGGTGAGTGCCCGAAGGCGATCTGGCCATATCCGTTGACGAGATCAATGTAGCGGTTCCCGTCGATGTCGTGGAGATAGGCGCCCTGCGCCCTGTCGACCACGATCGGGTACACGATCTCCTTCCACTCGGCACGGAAGCCTGCGACCGAGCGGGGGTCGGCGAGACGCGCGCGGGAGGAAGCCGCACGCGCTTTCGATCCCGGCGTCATCGCGTTGGTGCGGGCGACGATGTCGGCGATCAGCGTCTGCTGCGCGTCTGTCAGCGCCTGTGACGACTTGGTGCCGCCAGCCTTGTAGATCTTGAACCGGCTCTCGCCCTCGACCTCTTCGGCAGCAATGTCCGCGCGCGGCGACGGCGAAAGAGACGGCGATGCGATCGCGACCTGTGCCCCGCCCCCAGGAGTCGTCGTCGGTGCAGCGGCTGTCGCGGTCACTGGCGTCAGCGCCGCAGTGCCGCCCTGGAGAACCGCGAGTTGCTGTGCAATGACGCTTTGCAGCGCAGCCAACTGATCGCGCATCAGTCCGGCGACGTCGCCTGTGGTGGAATGAGACGAGACAGATCCCGCACCCGGAGACGGGCTCACTGGAAACGCGAGCATATCGCGGACAGCGCTGCCGGACATGGCCGTTTCGGCTGGCTGTGCGACGGCGGCAGGGGCGGCGATCTGCGGCACTTCCGGTTGCGTCGGCGCAATGTGGTCCCTGAGAGCGTTGACCGTGCCGTACGTCGACATCAATTGGCGGAACGTGAGTTTGACGCCGAACGCCTTCTGTAGCCGCTGCGCAACTTGCCCGAGCAGGAGCGAATCGAAGCCGAGCTCGAGGAAGGGCACCGTGTGCGCATCCTCGCCGATCGTCTCGCCCGAAATGTCTTCGAGGATACGAACGATCGACTGGGTGAGGGCGGGATCGGCTTTTGTCATCGGGGCGGTCTTGGCGGTTGTATCAGGCGGAGTGGGCATCGGCAGGTCTTTGGCGGGAGGTGGATCGGACTGCCGTGCGGCTGGTTCCACCGGCAGGGCATCGATCCAGAATCGCCTGCGCTCGAATGGCGTGGAAGGCAGTGGGATGCGGCGGGCATCGGCGCGCGTCGGGATCGTCACGGCGACGCCGAGCGTCCAGAGCGTTGCAATCGTGTCCGCGATCGCGTGGCCGGAGTTCGCCGCAGCGCTTTCGTCGCGCAACGTCTGAAGCAGGGTCGGCGCAGGGTTGTCACGACCCTGTCGCCTCAATAGCGACGTCAGGGTTGCCCCCGGGCCTGCCTCGACGATTGCCGTCGGTGCCAGCGCGAGGAGCGTCTGCGCCGCATCGTGAAAACGCACGGTTACCCGCCCGTGACGCGCCCAGTAATCCGGCAACGTTGCCTCCGCGTCCGAGAGCAGCGCTCCCGTTACGGTCGAGATCACCGGCAGTCGCGGCGCCGACAGCTTGAAAGACGCGAGAGCGTCCCGGAGCTGCGTGATGGCCGGCTCCATCATCGCCGAATGGAAAGCGTGCGACGTATCGAGCCGTCGCGCGGCGATCTCCCGCGCTTCGCAGTCCGCAAGCAAACGCGCGATGACCTCGTGCGAACCGGCCAGGGTGACGAGCTCCGGCCCGTTGACGGCTGCGATGTCGAGCACACCGCCGTCGCGCCTGACCGACGCCACGAGGTCGGCCGCGCGCGCCTCTGACATCCGGACCGCGGCCATCGCGCCACCCGGAAGTGCCGACATGAGCCGTCCACGCAGCGTGACGATGCGCAGCGCGTCGTCAAACGAAAACACGCCTGCGACGGTGGCCGCGACGAATTCGCCAAGACTATGGCCAACGAGTGCGCGCGGCACGATACCGCGTGCGAGAAGCGCTTGCGCGACCGCATGTTCGACGATGAACAGCGCCGGCTGCGCAAGCTCCGTTGCAGCCAGTGCAGACGTATCCCCAGCGGCTGCCGAGGCGGCTACGATCGGCCGGAGGCGGCGCTGGAGATCGACCTCGAGCGACGAGAGGCCACGCTCGAGCCATTCCGAATAAACTGGATCCGCAGCACTCGCCGCGCCGCCCATGCCAGGAAACTGCGCGCCCTGTCCGGGAAACACGAGCGCCACCCCTGCGTCGGGCCGCGCGATCGAAACAGGATGCTCGGCAATCGCCGCGAGCGCTGGTATCGCTTCCTTGACCGAAGTGGCAACCACCGCGAGCCGACAAGGGAATGGCCGCCGGCCGTGCGCCAGTGTCGCCGCGACATCTGCGAGCGAAAGATCCGGATTTTTCGCGAGATGAGCGGCCAGCCGCTTCGCCGCGCTCTTCGCCGACGCTTCGCTTCGCGCAGATAGTGCGAGGATTTCAGGTCGCGCGCCACGACTGGTCGTATTGGCCGGCAGTTCCGGCGCTTCCGATAACACGACATGCACGTTCGTCCCGCCGACGCCGAACGAGCTGACTCCAGCCCGGCGCGGCGCACGCCCGCGCGGCCACGGC
>DAOMWV010000134.1:0-8515 GCA_035436725.1 Hyphomicrobiaceae bacterium | reverse complement strand
CCGCGGCGCCGGATGTGATCGAACTGCGTGGCACTCGTCTGGATGGTGACTGTTCCGGCGGAAGCCTTGGTGTCCTCCTGCACGACGACACCGTCCGCACCCTCTGGCATCGGCGCGCCCGTGAAGATGCGCACCGCCTGCCCCGGACGCACAGTCGCTCCGAAACCGCGACCCGCCGCAGATTCACCGATCACGGCGAGCGTCACGGGCAGCGTCGCGACGTCGGCCGTCCGCACGGCGTACCCGTCCATCGCCGAGGCATCGAACGGCGGCTGCGTATGCCGCGCGGCGAGCGGTCGCGCCAGAACGCGACCCTGAGCCGCATCGAGGGTCGCGTCCTCGACACCGCCGATCTGGCGCGCGTCGGCAAGGATGCGCGCGAGGGCCTCTTCGACCGTCAATGCGCCTGTCTTTTTCGACATGCCGTCAGCTTTCCCTGCGATAGGCGCCGGACTTGCCGCCGGTTTTCTCGACCAGAACGATGGGCCCGATGACCATACCCTTCTCTGCCGCCTTCAGCATGTCGTAGATCGTCAGGCAGGCGACGGAGACGGCGGTGAGCGCTTCCATCTCGACCCCGGTCTGGCCGCTGACGCGAACCTCGGCCGCGACCCTGATCCCGGTCGGTTCGTCCGAAAGCTCGAAGTCCACGCTCGCCTTCGTGATCAGCAGCGGATGGCAGAGCGGAATGAGTTCGTGACAGCGCTTCGCCGCCATGATCCCGGCGATGCGCGCTGTCGCCAGTACGTCGCCCTTCTTCGCCATCCCTTCCCGAACGAGCGCCAGCGTTTCCTGGGCCATCGTGACGAAGCCTTCGGCGCGCGCCGTCCGCGCCGTCTCGGCCTTGCCTGACACGTCGACCATGCTGGCCTCGCCGCGCGTGTTGATGTGAGTGAGCTTGCTCATTTGGAAGGCTCCGCGTTTGGCCGCACCATAAGCGCCGGGGTCGCCGCGGGAAAGGGGCGGGAGGTGCGATGGCAAACGACGGACCGTCGCGCCGCGCAAAACGCGCACCTCCACGCCCCCGGCCACAGTTGACAGCACCGTGTCCGCACTAGTCGAATGGCGCGGGCTCAGATGCGGGGGAACAGCAGGGATGGCGGACGGTCGATCCGAAAGCGGCAGCGTGACCACGGACGTTCTCGTGGCGGGATCGGGAGCGGCGGGTTTCGCCGCGGCCCTGACCGCGCGGACACTCGGGCTCGATGTCCTGATGGTGGAAAAGGAGCCGGTGTTCGGCGGCACGACCGCATATTCCGCCGGTGTCATCTGGATACCCGGCAACCATCATCAGTTCGCGGGGGAAGCCGCCGACAGGGATCGCGCCGACGCGCTCGCCTACCTCGCAGCCCACGTCGGCAACAGGCTCCATCGTCCGAAGGCGGAAGCCTTCGTGGCCAATTCAGCGCAGATGCTGGCGGAATTCGAGCGCGCCGGTTTCGTCGCCTACACCGGCATTCCGACCTGGGCCGACTACCATCCCGACGAGCCCGGCGGGTCGCAGGGCGGCAGGTCGCTCGCGCCGGAGGAGTTCGACGGCGACACACTCGGTAGTTGGTTTCCGAAGCTGCGCCCGCCTCTCGAGACGATGACCGTTCTCGGCGGCATGATGGTCGGCCGCACCGATTTGCCGCACGTCTTCAAGATGACGGAGAACTGGCGCTCGGCTGCCCATATCGCCGGGATGGTCGCAAACCACGCCCGTGCACGGATGCGTCACGAACGTGGCACGCGCCTCGTCAACGGCAACGCGCTCGTCGCGCGTCTCGCCCACCATGCCTTCCGCCTCGGCACCGATCTGTGGCTCGAATCGCCGATCGACGAAGTGATCGTCGAGGATGGTCGCGTCACCGGCGCGATCGTGGTGCGCGACGGCAAGCGCATTCGTGTCACCGCGCGGCGCGGCGTGGTTCTCGCCTGCGGTGGCTTTCCGGCGAGCGACGATCTGACAAGGAAACTCTATCCCCATCGCGCTGCTGGCCGCAGCCATCGCCGGCTGCCGCCCCAGGGCAACAGCGGCGACGGCCTCCGCATCGTCGATCGCGTTGGCGGATACCTCGACGACAATGTCCACCATCCCGCCGCCTGGGCGCCCGCGTCACTGGTGCCGAAACCGGGCGGCCGGCTCGAACCTTTCCCGCATTTTTTCGAGCGCGGCAAACCGGGCTACATCGCCGTCGACCGGCGCGGGCGCCGATTTGTAAACGAGGCAAAATCGTACCACGTGTTCATTCCGGCGCTCATCGAGGCCTGTCGCGGTGACGCGGACGTCGAAGGATGGATCGTGTGTGACCACCGCGCCATCCGGAAGTTCGGCCTCGGTGCGCTCGGGCCCCGCCCGATGCGGATCGCCCCCTATCTGAAATCCGGATACGTGAAGCGCGGGGCGACGCCTGCCGAACTCGCGCGCGCATGCGGCATAGATCCCGCCGGCCTCGAGGCGACGATACGTGAGTTCAACGCCCACGCGGTTCGTGGCGAAGACCCCGCGTTCGAGCGCGGAACCGACGCCTATCAGCGCTTCAACGGCGCTGTCGGACATGGGCCGAACCCCTGCATCGCGCCGCTCGACGCAGGCCCCTATTACGCCGTTCGCGTCATCCCCGCCGAACTCGGCACCTTCGCCGGCATCGCGACGAACGAACACGCCGCTGTCGTCGACAGGACAGGCAAGGCCATCCCCGGTCTCTATGCCGTCGGCAATGACGCGGCATCCGTGATGGGTGGAACATATCCCGGCGCAGGCATAACGATCGGTCCCGCAATGACGTTCGGCTACATCGCCGCCCGCCATATCGCAGGGAAGGTCTAGTCCGCGATCTCGACCGTGAAAGTCCGCTCGCTCGTCTCCCCGGTCGCAAGGCGCGCCGTGATCGAGAACGTGTCGCGGCCCGTGGCCCCCGCGCGGGCCGTGTAATAGATGCCCGTGCCCTTGACGCGTGCGCCCGCGCAGGTCCCGTTGACGGAACCCGCGACGCGCGTGTCCTGTCCTTCGCGGAAGCTGACGTCGCCCTTGAGCGGCGCCTTGACGACGGTGATGACAGGAGCGGTGACGGTCTGGCACCTGTCGTCGAAACCGGCGATGATCTGCACCCGCGCCGGCCGCTCCGGCACGACAGGCTGCGTCCGCTCCTGCGCCGCGAGCGGCCAGGAGCCCGACAGGATCAGAGACGCCGAAAGCGGGAATACGACACGGCCCAGCGACACGCTCAGAGTTCCTTCCGGAGCGGCGCGAGATCGGGATAGACCGGTGTGCGCTTGTCCTGTTGCGCGCGGAATGCCTCCGCCATCGCGGCGCGTGAATGCATCCCCGCCTGCCACAGCGCGATGCGATCGAGCCCTTCGGCGATCGTGTGATCGCGCGCGTAATTGATCATCATCTTGGTTCCCGCGATCGCGAGCGGCGCTTTCGACGCGATCTCGCGCGCCGTCGCCATCACCGCTTCGAGCATCGTCGCCTGATCCGGGTAGACCTCGGTGACGAGACCGAGCGCGAGCGCCTTCTGCGCGCCGAGACGCCGCCCGGTATAGGCGAGTTCGCGGAGTGCGCCGTCCGGCAGCAGCTTGCACAGGCGAGGGAATGTACCGACGTCCGCCGTCATGCCGATGTTGATCTCGTGGATCTGGAAGAACGCGTCCGCCGTCGCGTACCGGATGTCGCATGCCGAGACCATGTCGACGGCACCGCCGATACACCCGCCCTGGATGGCCGCGAGCACGGGCATACGGGCTTCGTCGAGCGCCGAGAAGCTGTCCTGCAGCAGTGCGACGAGATGCCGGAAGGCCTCGTTGCCGACGGTGGTGTCGCCGGTTGCTGGCGCGTTGAGGGCCGGGTCTTCGGCAAAGACCGAAAGGTCCATGCCGGACGAGAAGTGTTTCCCCTCAGACGAGATCACGATGACGCGCGCCCGGGCGTTGTCCGAGATATTGCGGATCAGTGCCGGCAGGTCACGCCAGAACGCTTTGTTCATCGCATTGAGTTTGTCGGGCCGGATGAGGCGGACGTGCGCCACCCCATCGGCAATATCGACGCTGATCGGGGATGTCTCGGTCATGGTGCGCACCCTCTGGAGGACGCCGATCAATAGACAATTCCATTCGCCTCCGCCAGATCGCCCGCCGGATGATCGCAAAGGCACGTCGGTTCACGGAACATTTACCCTCGTTGCTCGCTCATCGTCCGTATCGGGCCGGATTAATGCCTTGTTGATGCGAACGCGAAATATTCTCTTTGTTTGAAGGAACAGATCAGGGGGGGGGGAGCGCTTTGACCCGATTGCCGAAATCGCGCTTCTGCCGCGATGAGCGCGGGGCGACAGCGATCATCTTCGCGATCTCGATGATGCCGCTGATGATGGCGGTCGGCGCTGCTGTCGACGGCTCGCAATGGTTCACGCTGAAACGTCAGTCGGCCGGCATGATCGACAATGCTTTGCTGGCTGGCGCCCGCCAGGCGCAGCTGAACCCGGACGACAAGGATGCGGCCCTTGCTGCTGCACAGGCCTATTACGACGGCAAGAAGACGTCCCTCGGTGGTCTGGCAACCGACACCGTCGCGTTCGTGTTGACCGACAACGACACGGCCCTGACGTTCACGGGTGAGGCGACGATGAAGACATCGTTTCTCACGATTGTCGGCATTGACAAGCTCGTGATCACGTCACCGGCCAAGGCCGCCTTCCAGACGAGCGGCGGCAACACCGGATCCGACCTTGAGATCGCCCTCTCGCTCGACGTCACCGGCTCCATGTGCGACGACGGCGTCGGGCCATGCTCGAGCGGAACGAAGATCAGCGGCCTCAAGGCCGCAGCGAAGGATCTGGTGACCATCGTTATGGGCAACACCGGGGCGGGACAGAAATCGCGCATTGCAATCGTGCCGTGGGCGACGAACGTCCGCCTTGCACGAGACGGCGAAGGCACCGCTCTCACCAGTGCGATCACCAATCTCCCCGAGACTCTCTCGGCCTACATCAACGAATGCATCTCCGGCACCGGCAGCGGTGGCAGCGAAACCAGCGGCAACTGGGTCTGCACGCAATGGGCGCCCCGCTACTACACGAACATGAAGCTGATACCGTGTGTGACGGACCGCTTCTACGACAGCACGAATTCTGCGGAAACCACCGACGCGCCACCCGGGACCGGGATCTGGCCCAATGCCGTCTCCGGAAGGCGCTACCCGTTATCGGCGGACAGTTCCGACACGACGCCGGCGTCCGGGCGCGGCTCATCCGCTGCCGATCCGCTCTACTACTGGAACCACAGCCCCTGGGCGTCCTGCTGGGATTCCATGGAATCGAATATCGTCATGCCGCTGACGGACAACGAGACGGCACTCAAGAACCGGATCGACGATCTCCAGGGCTACGCGTCGACGGGCGGCGCGCTTGGAACTGCGTGGGCCTACTACATGCTGTCACCGCGCTGGGCGTCGATCTGGTCCGGGACGAGCGCGCCCGGGTCCTATTCGGACGTTGCGGCAAAGAGCAGTTCCGGTTCGCCCGTCCTGCGCAAGGTCGCAGTCCTGATGACCGATGGTGACTACAACACGGGTCGCGGCTGGAAGGAGATCGACCAGAAAATCGTATCCGGCGCCGCCGTGAAAATCTGCGAGAACATGAAGAAGGACGGGATCGAAGTCTTTACGGTCGGCTTCAATCTCGACGCCTTGTCGTCGGCCAAGCGCACGATGGCCGAGGATACGCTTCGCCAGTGCGGCACCAGTCTTAATCACTTCTATCAGACGCTGAACGTCGAGCAGCTCAAGGCCGCCTTCCGTGACATCGCACTCAAGGTCAAACCCGTGCGTCTGACGCAGTGACGGAACGAGACCGCGCCGTTATGCCTTCGCCTTGACGTAGGACCCCGGCGCGTCTTCGATCACGCCCAGTTTTGCGCCAGGCTTGCGCGCCTTGATGGTGTCGCCGGAATACTGCGTCAGCCACTCGATCCACATCGGCCACCAGCTGTCCTTGATCTCTTCCGCCCCAGCGATCCAGTTGTCGAGTGACGTATTGTCCGGATGCGACAGCGGCCGCTTGTTGCGCCAGTAGGGGTACTTCGTCTTCCCCGGCGGGGAGACGACGCCGGCAATGTGGCCCGAGCCCGCAAGCACGAATTCGACGGGACCGCCGAACATCTTCGCGCCCGTGAATACGGATCGCGGAGGAGAAATGTGATCTTCGCGCGTGGCGAGTTCGAAGACCGGCAATTTTACCTTGCCGAGGTCGCACGTGACGCCGCCGATCTTCAGCTTGCCGAGCGCGAGCTTGTTCTCGTGATAGAATTCGCGCAGATAGAAATTGTGGTTCGCCGCCGGCATGCGCGTCGAATCCTGGTTCCAGTAGAGCAGATCGAACGCCATGGGCTTCTTGCCCATGAGGTAGTTGTTGACGATGTAGGGCCAGATGAGATCGCGCGGCCTGAGCATGTTGAACACGGTCGCCATGCGGCTGCCTTCGAGATAGCCCTTCTCCGCCATCAGCCGCTTGATGTAGTCGAGTTGCGCCTCGTCGATGAACATCTTGAGTTCACCGGCCTTGGTGAAGTCCTTCTGCGCAACGAGGAAGGTGGCGGAATTGAAATGCTCTTCGCCGCGGCCCGCCAGATACGCGAGCGTCGTTGCCAGAAGCGTGCCGCCGATGCAGTAGCCGAGAATGTTGATGCGCTTGACGCCGCATTCCCGCTTTACCGCGTCCGTCGCCGCGAGCAATCCCTCCTTCATGTAGTCTTCGAACGTCTTGTGCGTGAGGCGCTCGTCCGGGTTCACCCACGAAACGACGAAGACCGTGAAACCCTGGTCGACGACGTACTTGATGAAGCTCTTGTCGGCCGTCAGATCGAGGATGTAGTACTTGTTGATCCACGGCGGGATGATGAGAAACGGGATCTCGCGGACCTCGGGCGTCGTCGGGCTGTACTGGATGAGCTGGAGGAGGTCGTTCTGGAACACGACCTTGCCCGGCGTCGTGGCCACATTGCGGCCGACCTCGAACGCGGTCGTGTCCACCTGGCTGATCTTAAGCATCGTGTCCGACTGTGCGAGATCACGCGAGAGATTGTCGAGACCCGCGATCAGGTTCGCGCCCTGCGTCCGCAGCGTCTCGCGGATAACCTCGGGATTCGTCGCCGCATAGTTCGATGGCGACATCGCAGTGAGAACCTGCTTCATGAGGAACTCCGCGCGCATGCGCGAGCGTTCGTCGAGGCCGTCTGTCTTTTCGAGGCTCTCGTTGGCCCATTTCGACGTCAGCAGGTAGGCCTGCTTCCAGAAGGCGAAATAGGGATTGGATGACCACTCCGCGTCCCGGAAACGGCCGTCACCGGCATCGGGCTTGGCGACCTCCGGGGTATCCTTGCCGATCATGCGATCGGCCGTCTGCTGCCAGAGCTTGAAATAGTCCGTCATGAGCTGGGACTGCATCTCGGCGAGCTTCTGCGGGTCCTTGAGCCAGCTCTGGGCGATCTCGGTCCAGACCTTGGCGGTCTCGGAGGCATCGTTGAGGAGCGCCTGCGGATCGGTCTGCTGGGACGCCGACTTGCCGGCGATGGAGGCGGCGACCTTGGCGCTCTCCTCCATGATCTTCATCATGTTGGCCGCGAACTTCTCCGGGTTCTGCTGCAGCAGTTGCGTCGTATCGAGAAATTGCGAGGTGGTGTCGACGGGCTTTTGCATGGGGGGATCCGGCAGCGACAGGGTACGTCAGGTCCGAGCGGCACCATCGTCGCATCGGTATCCGACCGCAATATAACACTTTGAACAGTTCTCAGTCCCGGGACAAGCGCAATCGCGCCAAAAGGCCGAGGGTGGGGCCGCCGTACGTGGCCCGAATCACCGGCGGACGGGAAAATTGTGCCGACGGCCTTTGACGCCCGTTACGGATCGCCGTAAAGACGGGTCCCCGGCCGGGACGGAACGGTCGGTCCTTTTTGCATTGCAGTATCGCCGTTGTCCGCCACCGTGCGGACCAGGGGCCGTGTCCGACCTGCGGCACCATTCCACCAACCGTGACGGGAGCGACCCGTGATCGAAGAATTCCACCGCATCAAGCGCCTGCCGCCCTACGTGTTCGCCGAAGTGAACCGTCTGAAGGCCGCCGCGCGAGCGCGTGGCGCCGACATCATCGATCTCGGCATGGGCAATCCCGACCTCGACGCTCCCCAGCACGTCCGCGAGAAACTTGTCGAAACGCTCGGCAAGCCGCGGACGGACCGCTACTCGTCCTCGAAGGGCATCCCGGGGCTTCTGAAGGCGCAGGCGGCCTACTACGAGCGCCGCTTCGGCGTGAAGCTCAAACCCGAGACGCAGATCGTCGCCACGCTCGGCTCGAAGGAAGGCTTCGCCAACATGGCGCAGGCCATCACCGCGCCCGGCGACGTCGTGCTGGTGCCGAACCCGTCCTATCCGATCCACGCCTTCGGTTTTCTGATGGCGGGTGGCGTGATCCGCTCGGTTCCGGCCGAGCCGACGCCTGCCTTCTTCCCGGCCCTCGAGCGTGCCTTCCAGCACTCG
>DAOMWV010000133.1:0-8618 GCA_035436725.1 Hyphomicrobiaceae bacterium | reverse complement strand
CGCGAGATCGAGCTGGCTCATCCGCCGCACTGCGCGCCAGTCCTTGAGGGCCGCGCCGAAGGGTGGCGCGCCGCGCCCGGCAGATTGTTGTGTCGTGGCCATTTCGTTTCCTCTCTCGACGCCCGGGCAATCCGGGGCTGGGAAGACAAGTCCATGCCGAAATGCGAGCGGTCGCGCACTTACCCCGGAGAGAATTGGACGACGTCACGACGTGCGCAACCCTGACGGCAACTTCAAACCGTCAAAGGAGACAAGCCATGTCAGACAATGCCCGCCGTTTCGGCATCAACTGGTCACTGGTCAACGCCGCAGTCGGCGCCGCCCTCGTGGCCATGGCCGCAATCCCAGCCATCGACCTGCCGCTCAGAGTGCTGCTCGACCTCGTGTTCTGGCCGATGGACGGGCAACCAGAGGTGCTATCGCGCGATGGCAGGCTGATGACCGTTGTCTCTGGCGGGGTTCTTGCCGGGTGGGGCGTGCTGATGGCGCGCGTATTCGCGGCACCTGCAGGGGCGACAGATCTCGCGAGCGCCCTGTTGCAGGGGCTGGCCGTCTGGTTCGTGCTCGACAGCGCCGGCTCGATCGCTGTCGGGGCATGGCCGAACGCAGTGCTGAATACTGTTCTGCTCGCCGGCTTTCTGATCCCGCTACGGACCATCGGCGCGCCGGGCAAGGGTAGCCGGCCGCAGCCGACAAACGGGCGCTGACAATGAGAAAACCCTCCTGCACCGCACGGGTGAAGGAGGGTTTGCCACAGTCGGGCGATCACGCCGGTAAGGGCGGATGCGGGACCGAGTTTACTTGCAGCTGTTGCAGGTGATCGAACCACCGGCGACCGAAACGGTCTTCTTGGTGACCTGGGTCTTTGCCGGGAGCATGACCGTCTTGGCCGACGTCACCGTCTTGCCGGCGAGCGTCTGCGTCTGGTTCACGGTCTGGTTCTTGTTCTGATAGACCGTGACGTTCTTGACGCGGGTCACTTCCGTCACCTTCGTGATCGGCTGGATGCGCGTGATGACGTTGACCTTCGTGATCGGCTGAACGCGCGTCACGTTAACGCGACGGTTGATGACGTCGACGTAGGTGTTCTTCGTAACGTCCTTGTAGCGCGTGACGTTGTTGACCTTGGTCACGTCCTTGTAGCGGGTCACGGTGTTGACCTTCTGGACGTTGTTAACCTTGGTGCTCGACTTCACGATCGTCTTCGATGCCTTCTGGCAGGTCGAGCACTGGGCTTCCGCAGAACCCGATGCTGCTGCGAGCGAGCCGACAGCAAATGCCGACGCCACTGCCAATTTCCAAATGCCACGCATGTCCCAAACTCCCTTTACACGTAATGGGTGATTTCCGCCCGCCTACTCCAGATCAGGCAACCTATCCTTGCACCATGCTCAGACGGCGCCTCAATCCGTACAACTACTGATCTGAGATAGCAACGATTTTAACGATCAATAATAACTCTATCTTCAAACTGCATCTGTGCTCGAACTTTTCCTACACACGCGCCGGAATGCCGCCACGAAGAGAGGCGACTGTGCCGCAGTTCGCGTTCTGGAGACCGCCGTCTCATGCTGCTGAAGTATCTTTTTTCCGCGCTAGCGTTGGTATTCGCGGTCTCAGTTCCGGCTGCCGCCGCTCCTTGCCATCCCTCGGCGCTCGAGATGCTCCGCCGCAATGCGCCGGAAGCGTTCGCGGTCCATCAGAAAATCGCTGACAAGGCCTTTTTCATGCGGTGGATCACATGCGACGACGTCCAGCTCGGTCTGACGACGGCGGTGCACGAGTCGGTTCACGCGCTGACATCCCAGCTCAACGCCTATCCACTCATCGACGGCCGGACCGTGCCGCGTGTCGCCGACAGCCGCGCCTTCTTCCCACCGCGCCGCGTCGCAGGCGCGTTTCGCGACGACAGCACGTATGTGCAGAACTACCTGCAGGAGGGCGGAGCAACATCGGCGGTGGAATTCGGATTCCTGCTCGACGAACTCAACGCCTACTCGCACGATCTCAATACGGCAGTGCGTCTCAGATCCATGTCGACCCCGGATCGCCACGTCTATCATCGCGACGGGCTCGCTGCGCTGATGTCGTTCGTCGCCGCGTATGTCGAGCGCGCGCGCCTCGAAGGCACCGAAACCTGGCGCACGTTGCAGGTGCCGGTGATACGGAAAACGGTGACGACACTGTGGGCGCAGTCGGAGTCAGTCATGGGCGCATCGTGCCGCACGCCCAACTACGGCGACGAAACTCCGTCCTATCTCGCATCTATCTGCAGCGCGACGATCGGGCACGGTCTCGGGCAGGTTCTCGGCCGGCCACCGCTCTGCCCGGTCTCCTGCCTCAGCGTCTCCGGCGCGCGTCTCAGCGCCAGACAGCGTGCGTCCGCTCGTACTCAGACGCCGTAGATCGCGGCGCGGTCCTTGTCTTTCGTCGAAACAAGGCGCGCGAGATCGACGATCACTTTCGCCTGCTTCCAGGTGGCATCGTCCTGCATCTTGCCGTCGATCATGACAGCGCCGGTGCCGTCGGGCATGGCGTCCAGGATCTTTTTCGCGAAGGCGACTTCCTTGGGGTCGGGGCTGAAGACGTTCTTTGCGATGTCGATCTGGGTCGGATGCAGCGACCACGCGCCGACACATCCCATGAGGAAGGCATTGCGGAACTGGGCTTCGCAGGCGGCCGTGTCGGAGAAGTCGCCGAACGGGCCGTAGAACGGCTTGATGCCGTTCGCCACGCAGGCATCGACCATCTTCGCGAACGTATAGTGCCAGAGGTCCTGCTGGGCGAACGAACGTGCGCCGCCCTTGCCGTCGTCGTCGGCGAGGACGCCGTACATTGGATGACCGCCGCCGACGCGCGTCGTCTTCATGCCGCGCGAGGCGGCGAGATCGGCAGGACCGAGGCTCATGCCGTGCATGCGTGGGCTGGCGGCGGCGATGTCCTCGACGTTCTTCACGCCTTCCGCCGTTTCGAGGATGGCGTGGATCAGGATCGGCTTTGCGATCTTGTGCTTGGCTTCGAGCTGCGCGAGGAGCTGGTCGAGATAGAAGATGTCCCAGGCGCCCTCGACCTTCGGCAGCATGATGACGTCGAGTTTTTCGCGCGCGGCGGGGACGATGGTCAGGATGTCGTCGAGGCCCCAGGGTGAGTTGAGACAGTTGATCCGGGTCCAGAGGCCGGTCGAGCCGAACTCGTTTTCCTGAGCCATCTTCACGAAGCCGGCGCGGGCAGCATCCTTCTGGTCGGCGGGGATCGCGTCTTCGAGATTGCCGAGGATGACGTCGACCTGGTTGACCATGTCTTTCACGCGGCCGCGCAGCTTTTCGTTCTGCGGCGGCACGAAGTGGATCATGCGCTCGAGACGGACGGGGAGCGCGCGAAACGGCTCGGGCGCTCCTATTGCTAGTGGAGCGAAAAATTTGGCTGGCGTGCGGGTCGCGGGCATCGGTCGGGTCCGTTCCTCATAATTGCTGCGGCGCAATGTAGAGGTGCGGGGCGGGGTGTCAATTGGAGGGGTGGTGGGGTTGGAATCAGGAGTAGCCGAATAGGGTCGATTGCCATCGTAAGTTCATCACCCACTATTGTCTTGGCCTCCCTGGTGGCGGCCACCCATGGTTCAGCACGCGCTTATGCCAACACGTGGCTCAGCCGACGCGACGACTCACGGGTCGAGTTCGCCGTGCGATGGGTGGCCGGCACGATGGCCGGCCATGACAATGGGGATGAGCGGACCGCTCAAGAAAAATGACCGCTTCGAGGTCAGTTGCGGCTGTCGTCGCGCACGACTCCGCAACGCTCGCCCCCCCTCACGAAACTGTTCGTTGTCCGTGACGTTGTGTTTTCATAACGTGGGCTTGACCCGTCTTTAGAAGACAACTCCGAGGGATCGGGATGAACTCACTTCCGCTCGATCGCCGAAATCTGCTCGCCGCCTCAGGCGCGCTGCTGGTGACGGGATTTCCCGCAATCATTCGGCCTGCCAGTGCCGATGGGCTCGCACCCACGCCTACCATGCGCGGCGGGGCGAACAACTACATCAAGGGCGCGCCCATCGTGGAGCGCATCGGCAATGGCGGGTTCTGGATGAGCGGGACGGTGCGGCGCGCGGGCGACGGGGCGCCACTGGAAGGCATTCGCATCCAGATCTGGGCGCACACGACGGAAGGCTCCGAGAGCGACCGGCATAGCCACGGCGCGACACTCACCGATGCCAAGGGCGTTTTTCGTCTGGAAATGCCGCAGATCGTTCCGGCCTTCGGGCAGGCGCATGGGCACCTCGCCTACGACAGCGGAAAGTTCGATACCGTTTTCCTCCGTCCACTCATGGCAAGCTCCAAAGACAAAAGCCTCGAAGCGCATTTCGTGCTGAAGCCGGTGTGACGGCTTGGAACGGGCGGCGGCGAGATCGGCGCGGGGGCTGACGGTCTGGATCGTGGTCGGGGCGCTGATCACGGTGCCGATCGTGGCTGCGGCGGCGAGCCCGCTGCTGGCGTACCGCAGCATAGCTTACATCGCGGCCGGGTTTGCAGGCGTCGTCGCGCTCGGGCTGGTGTTCGCGCAGCCACTGCTCATGAGCGGCGCCCTACCCGGCCTTTCTGCGTATCGCGCGCGGCGGCTCCATCGCTATACCGGCGTGGGGCTCGTTGCGGCGGTCGTCGTGCATGTGGGGGGCCTGTGGCTGACGAGTGCGCCCGACGTGATCGACGCGCTGACGTTCACCTCCCCTACTCCGTTCTCGCCCTGGGGGGTGGTGGCCATGTGGGCGGTTTTCGCCAGTGCATTGCTCGTCGCTTTGCGGCGGCGCCTCGCGCTGAGGCCAAAGGTCTGGCGCGCGATGCACGTGCTTTTCGCCGTCGTCATCGTCACGGGCGGCGTGGTGCACAGTCTCCTCATCGAAGGGACGATGGAAACGTGGTCGAAGGCGGCGCTGTGCGCGGCTGTGGTGGTGGCAGCCCTGGTCGCTCTCCGCCGGATCGTCGCCCGCAACGGCTGAAAATCCGGACAGGGAAGCGCCAGCCCCTTCCCGTTCACACCTCGGAAACTTCCTCGTCTTAATCTTTCGTTGGTGATTCTGACGGGGACCGATCGATGGCTGCCGCTCCTACCACTGCCGGGACTACCATCGCCTCTGCCGCGCCGGGCGAGATGCGCATTGCCGCGCTCGACGGGTTTCGCGGCGTGACGACGCTCATGGTCGTCGTGTCCCACTTCTTCGCGGAGCTCCACAACGGCATCAAGGCGCTGGCCGTCGGCTGGATGGCGGTGCTCGCGTTCTTCGTGCTGTCGGGCTTCCTGATCGGGCGGCTTATCCTCGAAAAGCAGGTGCACGCCAATTTCTACACCGTGTTCTACGTGCGTCGCGTCTGCCGCATGATCCCGCCCTTCGTCGTGGTGCTCCTGGGGATCTACGGGTTGTATGCAGTCATCGGCCATCACCACTGGGCCGAGACGACACCGATGTTCCCGATGTGGTCGTACCTCACGTTCACGCAGGGCTTCTTCATGATCTCGACCGACACGATCGGCCCGCACTGGCTCGCGCCGACGTGGACGCTCGCGGTCGAGGAGCACTTCTATCTCATCGCGCCCGCCGCCATCATCCTGACGCCGCGCCGGCATCTGCTCAAGGTTCTCGTCGCTGTCGCGCTCATGAGCGTGGCGATCCGCTATGCCATCTTCATCGGCGGGATCGGTCCGAACATGGCCGGCCGCGTCATGATCTTCTCGCTCGCCGACAGCCTGATCGCGGGCATCATTGCAGCGGAGCTGTACGTCACCAAGCGCATCGATTGGGCGAAGCACGGTGATGCCATCCGCGTCGCGCCGATCGTTCTCTTGCTGGCATCGTTCGTGATCCGCTTCGTAGACGACAATCCGGACGGGCTGTTCGCGGTGTTCGGTACGCATTTCATCTCGATCGCCGCCGCCTGCGTGATCCTGTCGCTGATGTACGGCGCGCCGGAAGCGAAGCGGTTCGAGAACAAGACGCTCTGCTTCTTCGGTCACACATCCTACACGGTCTATCTCACGCATCTCGCCGTGCTCGGCATGATGCACGGGCTGATCCTCGGCGACATTCCCGATCTTCTCACGTGGCAGCAGTTCCTCGTGACCCTCGCTGCGCTGCCGGTCGCGTTCGGCGTGGGCTGGGTGCTCTATCGCTTCATCGAGGAACCGATGACCGCCTATGGCCGGTCGTGGCGGTGGAGCAAGGAATTGCGCCCATCGAGGGCCGACGCCGCACGCCCGGCCGTCGTCAACGTCTGACCGTCAGCGGTCTTCGTCGAACGATCCAAAGGGGGCGCCGCCCTCGGCATGACGTATTGCCCTGAACGCTGCCTTGTCGCGGCGGAGGATGCGCCGCTCCTCGCGTCGTCCATCCGACGTGCACAGCACGAGATCGGCAAACCCCTTTTCAATCGCAGGGTCGGCAAGGAGGCGGGCGGGCGGGCGCGTCACCGCCGACACCGGATCGAAGCTCGCTGCGAGGAATGCGAAGGGCTCGTCCTCGTAGGGCACGTCCGCATCCTTCAGCGCCATGTGGAGTGCTGAGCGCTGGAGGCGCACCTTGAAGTGGCACCAGTCACTGCCGGTCAACGGGCAGGGGCGCTCGTGCGGGCATGGCGCGACGACTTTGGCGCCCATCGCAAGCATGTTCCGGCGGGCTCGTAGGATACGCCTGTAGCCGTGGGGCGTGCCGGGTTCGACGATGACGATCAGTCTCTTGCAGGCCGCTCGGAGATGCTTCGACAGGTCGTCGATCGCATCCTCGGGCAGTTCGCTCAGTACATACGACACAGTCACCAGATCCGCGCGCACGTTCACGGCTTCCAGCATGTCGAGCCGTGATGCAGTCCAGACTGCCGCGTCACCGGAGCCCAGCATGTCCACCCCGATCGCCCGGAGGTGGGGGTTCGGCTCGACAAGCGTGCGGTTGGCGATCGAGGGCCAGACGGCGCTGGCCGCGAGCGCGGCGGTACCAGGCCCAGCGCCGAGGTCGAGGTGCGTCGCGGGCGCGAAATCCGGCAGGCCGGAAGCGGAGAGATCGAAGGCGCGGACACAGGCCGCATAGGTCGCGGGCATGCGCACGGCGGCATAGGCGAGCGCGGCCTCCGCGTCGGTGACGGCCGCATCAGAGTGTCCGCCGCCGCGATAGATGGTGCTCGCCCTGGCCTGCGCGGCTCTCATGGCTGCGACACCGTTCGCGCCAACGCGGGCCGCGAGGCGGGCCTGCAGGTCGGGCGGGAGAAGCGGGCTCGTCATCGCCCTCAGCTCCAGCGCCGGTTGGACCACATCCACTGTTCCGGCGCCTCGCGGATCCAGGCTTCGAACTGACGCTGGATGGCTGCCGTGATGTCGCGCACGTCCTGCGACTGGTTGGTCGTGCGGGGTACGCGCAGTTCCTTGAGTTCGATCTCGAAGCGGCTTTCGTTGCCGACACGGAGACAGCGGGCGAGCCAGATGCGGGCTCCGACGCGCCGCGCGATGAGGGCCGGGCCGACGACGGAGGGCGCGGGGTGGCCGAAGAAGGGCACGGCCAGTCCGGTGCGGTCGTGCAGGTCGGCGACGATGCCGAGGCGGCCGCCCTGACGGACGTAATCGGTCATGATCCTCGCGGTGCGCTGGCTTTCTTCCTGTGTGCCCTTGCCGAAGAGCCCGCCGGGGTAAAGGTCTTTTCTCTGCTCGCGCAGCAGCGCGTCGACGTAGGGGTTCTTGACGAGTCGGAAAATTGCGGCCGGGTTCGCGCCGGCGACCGTGAGGGGCCAGATGGCGAGTTCCCAGTTGCCCATGTGGAGCGAGACGCCGACAGCCGGGCCGAGCTTGTCCTTGTAGCGCGAGAAGACGCGTTCGGAGACGATCTTGATGCGTTCGGGCTGCTTGATCAGGCGATCGATCAGCATCGTCTCTGCCATGACCCGGCCGAGGTGCGCCCACATGGCGAGCGCGATGGCCTCACGCTCCTCGGGCGTTTTTTCGGGGAAAGCAATGGCGAGATTTTCGAGCGCGCGGCGGTGGCGGCGCGTTCGCGGTGCGATCAGCCGCCAGAAGAACGACGAGATCGATGCCGCCCGGTCGATCGACAGAAGGCGCACGCCGGCGAATACGGCGCGCACGACCGCGTATTCGATGCGGTAGCGCAGATCGGTCAAGCGTGGGAGTTGCTGGCTCTGCATCACGTGCGGGCGGCTGGCGGCGGGTGAGCCTGTCTAACGTGCGACGGCGGAATGACAAGGGCGCGCATGCGCCGGTGGCAGGTATTCTTCCCGAAATTCGCTGTCAGCGGTCCGCCGGCCGCATCAGGGCGGGCCGTTCGCCCGGTGGCTCCATGCCGATCTGCATGGCAAAGCGGCGCAGCGGTCCGATTGCAGCAAGAGCGTTCAGGCCGAGTCCGCGCAATGCCTGGACGGGCAACATGTCGGTTATGAGCGACCGGTTCAGGACGTCCGTCATGACGGCGCGACTGGCGACGTCGGGTTCGCGGGCATGATCGTAGGCGCGAAGCAGGTCGGGCGCGCCGGGATCGACGCCACGCGCGATCGCATCGCCGACAAGGCCGGCGAGGCTCGCAGCGTCGCGGAAGCCGAGATTGAGACCCTGGGCACCGATCGGCGGCACAA
>DAOMWV010000132.1:0-8659 GCA_035436725.1 Hyphomicrobiaceae bacterium | reverse complement strand
TGGCGGTCGATCTCGCCCGGCTCTTCTCGGCACGCATCGACGCCGTCTATCTCGACGAACAGGATCTCGTCGCCGCCGCCGCCCATACCTTCGCCTGCGAAATCGGCCGCAACGGCCGCATGATAGGCCCGCTCGACAAGCATCGCCTCGAGGCCGAACGACGCTCGGTTCGCGCCGCAGCCCTCGCAGCTTTCCGCAACCTGACCTGCCACGCAGACGTCATCGTCGACACGCGCATTCCGTCGCGTGTCGATAGCGTATCGTTGGGCAGCATCTGCGCCGACGAGGGTCCCTGGAACATCGTCGTCTTCGCCGATCATGGAAACTGGCCGACACCGGCAGGTTGCACGGAACTGCTCGACGGCGGCGGCGCGACAGCACTCATCATGGCGGGCCGCCACGCTCGCCGACGCCCAGGCCCGCCTCTCCTCCTGATCTCAGAGCCGGACAGGTTGCCGGTCATGCTGCGAACCGCGCGCATACTCTCCGAGTTGACGCCGCCCTCGACCATGCCGGCCCTGCTAATGCCGGTACAGACGTTCTCCGGCAGCGCTTCCGATATCGACCTCGAAGGAACACTCCGTCTCGCAATCTCTGCAATGCCTGAGACGAGCGCACCGAAGCTGGTGCGGATGCACGCGGCGGTGATGGATGTGCCAACCGAACTCGACATCGTCGAACGGCAGAGACCCGCATTCATCCTCGCCCACACCACCGACGACGAATCGGTCACAGCCCACACGTTGCGGCTCATCGCGGCGGCGGGCTGCCCTGCAGTCGTCGTGCGCTGACTGGACTGCAATCAGCCCTTTGCGTTCGGCAGCTTGCCGACGATGCGCCGGCCGAGGGACCAGCGATGCACCTCCGACGGCCCGTCGTAGATGCGGAAGGCCCTGACGTCGCGGAAGATGCGTTCGACCACCGTGTCGCGCGTGATCCCGAGGCCGCCGAGGATCTGGACGCAGCGGTCGGCGACGCGGAATATCGCTTCCGACGCGATCACTTTCGCCATCGAGCTTTCGGTTTGCCCCTTCCCGCCCGTATCGAGAATCCAAGCGCAATGCCAGATGGCGAGACGCGCCGTATGCATGTCGAGCTCGTTGTCGGCCAGCATGAAGGATACGCCCTCGTGTGCACCGAGCGGCTTGCCGAAAGCCGTCCGCTCGCGCGCATAGGCCGTTGCGATGTCGTGCGCACGCTGCGCCGAACCGAGCCAACGCATGCAATGTGTGAGCCGCGCGGGAGCCAGACGAACCTGCGCATAGCGAAAGCCCTGACCGACTTCGCCGAGCACGTCGTCACCGGACACCTCGAGGTTCTCGATGTCGATCACGGCGTGCCCGCCCATGAACGACGAATCCATGGTGTCGAGCACGCGGCTCAGTTTGAATGCGGGGTGCGGTAGCGGCGCGAGAAACATCGTCGCGTCCCCCGGGCCGTCACCGGTACGCGCCATGATGATCGCGACCGATGCGCCCTCGGCCCCGGTGATGAGCCACTTGCGTCCGTTGATGACCCAGCCGTTGCCCTTCGGCGTGGCGCGTGTCGTGAGAAGACCGGGATCCGACCCCGCACCCGGCGACGGCTCCGTCATCGCGAAGCAGGATCGCGTCTCACCCGTGGCGAGCGCGCGCAGATATTTTTCTTTCTGTGCCGGCGTGGCGATCTTCGAGAGGAGATTGATGTTGCCTTCGTCGGGCGCCTGGATCTGGAGAGCGGCCGGACCCAGCATGGAGTATCCGGCAGCCTCGAAGACAACGGCCTGTGCCCGGTGATCGAGGCCCCGACCGCCATACTCGACAGGAGCATTCACGCCGAGGAGACCGGCGCGCTTGGCCCGCCCCGTCAGCTCCCGACGCAACGCCTCGCTCGGCCCGTGTGAGCCCCAGCGCGGGTCGGTTTCGAGCGGAATGACGTCACTGGCGACGAACGCGCGAACCTCACTGGCAAGGCGCGCGATATCGGCATCGATCTCGAAGTTCATCAGGGCATCCAAGATTGCAGTGTCAGGTCAGAAGCAGAAAGCCGGCTCCGGCGAATACGCCGACGACACCGAGCGACGCGACGAGCCCCGATTGCACCCGAGGCGACCTGGTGGCCACCGCGCGGAAGGCCGCGACCAGCGCCATCAGAACGACGAACTGGACGATCGCAAGACCGGCAAGATAGGAGCCGAGCACGGGCGCATCAGTCCCGACGACGCTTTCGCCCCAGGCAAAACCGTGCACCACACCGGCGAACGCCACGGCGAGAGCCGAAGCGGCACCTTCACGGCCCGTACCGGCATAAAGACGAAAGAGAACGACAGCGCCCGCAACCACGAGGGTCAGAGCGACCAGCGCTTCGTTCAAGGGAAGCTCGATCGACATGGTCCTGAGGAGCGTGCCGGCGAGCCCGCTCACAATCAGGGTCAGGACGGGCGGAAGTGCAGATCGCGCCATGGAGAAGACGAGCGCCGCGAGCACGACGAAGACGAAATGATCCGGACCGATCACCGGATGCCCGATACCCGAGGCAAAACCCTCCCACAGCGTCGTCGGCGTCGCCCCACCCATCGGATGATGCGCGAACGCCGGCGAAGCCGCCAGAACGGCGACAATGCCGGCAACTCCGGCGGTTGAACGGGCGGGCGAAATTGGGTGCGGCACGGAAGCCTCCGTCGATGCCAGATCGGATATGACGTAGGGATGATGGCGTGACCTGACGCGATTGACCAGCCCCGCGCGACGCGTCAGGCGCATACCCGCCCCTTGCGGTTGCACGCCGGGCACGGCATCTAGGACGGATGAACAGCCGGCCCATATCGCCCGTATCCGTGACGACAGCGGTCATTCTCGCCGGCGGACTGTCGCGGCGCATGTTTGTGAGTGGTTCTGCCACGGACGTAGCCGACAAGGCGCTTCTCCAGCTCGGCGGCGAGACCATGCTCGACCGCGTGCTTCGGCGGATCAAGCCGCAGGTGTCGCATGTCGTCCTCAATGCCAATGGCGATCCCGCCCGCTTCGCTGCGCTCCGCGTGCCCGTCATCCCCGACCCGGTCGGTGGATACGTGGGCCCGCTTGCCGGCATCCTCGCGGGGATGCGATGGGCCAGAGCGAACGATCCACGTACCACTCATATCGTGACGGTTTCGTCCGATGTGCCGTTTCTGCCGCTCGATCTTGTCACGCGCCTCGCCACAGTGGCAGCCGGGCGACCCGATGCGGTCGTGCTCGCGGCATCCAGTGGCGAAACACACTCGGTGATCGGCTGCTGGCCGGTCGCACACGAGGCTGATCTTGCCGCGCGATTGGCGGCGGGCGACCGCAAGGTCGTCGACTGGGCCCGCCGACATGGTGTCGAGACCGTGTCGTTCCGGCCTGTTCGGATCGGCCGGACAGACGTCGATCCGTTCTTCAACGCCAACACTCCGGACGAACTCGCCGAAGCAAGGCGCATTGTCGAAGGCGACACCTATGCGCCCTAAAAGCCTGATGTCGATGGCCATCGCCACCCTGGCGCTGACGCTCCTGGTACAATCTGCCGGCGCACAGAAAAAGCCGCCGGTAAAACCCGGTCGCGACCCAGGCGGTGTCGCCATCGCAATACTGACGACCGGCATCACCTACACAGACCCGACGATTGCCGCCTGCCTTGCACGCGACGGCGAGGGCGACCTCATCGGATATGACGTCGCCGACAACGACGCGCGGCCCTGGTCGGCTTATGCGACGACGAACCCGCGCGGCGACGCGCTCATCCGCATGATCCCGTGCACAAAGGGTATTCGTATCGTGCCGATCCGGGTCGATCCGAAAGTGCCGATGACGCTAGGCCGCGCGATCGACTTCGCCGCGAAGACCCCGGCCCGCATCGTCGTCGTACCCTTCGCATCGGACGCGATCGAGGACTTCCTGCCTTTGGGCTCGGCGGCGGACGCGTTCCGCAACGTCCTCGTCATGGTCCCGGCCGGAGACGATCTTCGCGATATCGACGCACGGCCGTCGTTTCCGGCCGCATTTGCACGTGCCGGCAAGGATTGGCCGGCTCTCGGCAACGTCGTGCCAGTAGGAGCAGCAACCGGCGACGACCGGGCGCTCGAAAATCTGACGAACTTCGGGCCGAAGTCGGTTGCAGTCACCGTCGTCGAAGGCGCAAGCGACAGGCCGGCAGGCAGCGACCTCATCGCCTCGCCGTCGATACGGGCGACGATCGACGCCGCCTGGTCGCTGGCTTGCAGCCTGCAGCCCGCCGCCACACCGCGTGATGCGGCCGAACTCAAGGCACGGCTCCTGAGTCTCGCGAGACCGAAGCGCGGCCCCGGTGGAGAAACATTGCTCGATCCCGGCTGCCGTAAGTAGCGCGGCGCTAGAACCGAAGTTCCATGAAGATGCTGAGCGGATCGGGAGCATACGAACCGAAGGGCGCGCGCTCGACGAAACCCCGGTCACGATAGAGGCCGATCGCCTCGGGCTGGTGAATTCCGGTTTCGAGCTGCACGGCGGCAAGCCCGTCGTCTCGCGCCGCCGCGACGAGCGCGTCGAGAAGCCGTGCTCCGAGCCCGGCGCCACGCTGCGCGGGATCGACCCACATGCGCTTGATCTCGGCTGTGCCGTCACCGGCACGAACGAGCGCGCCACAACCAACGGCCCGACCGCTCCGGCGCGCGACGAGAAACAGGACATTCGACGCGAGCAGCGTCGTCACCGGCGCGAAATGATTGCTCTCGGCGGGATAGAGCGCGCCCATGTAGGCTTCCGACGCGACGAAGAAAGCCAGGACTTCCGGCTGATCGGGAGACTCCGCGCAAATGAAAACGCCATCGGGCGGACCCGATGGCGACTGTCTCGAGCGCGCGACCCACCGCTCCTGAAAGCTGTCGGCTGCCATGTGTCCTCAGTACGATTTCGAGCCCTCGACCTGCGACAGCCCGCGTGCTTCGCGCACCATGTTCTGCACTGCCGTCGCCAAGACGCGAACGTCGTTGAGAAGTGTGCAGAAATGATAGCCTTCGTCGAAGCGCTTCTTGGCCGTCTTGGCGTTGTCGGTGTGCGCGCCCGCGATCTTTCCCGCCTTGCGGGTTTTCTGGGCGATCGTCTTCATCTCGGCGAGAACTTCCGGATCGGCGACGTCGAGGACGGCCGGCTTGCCGTAGCTGAGCGACAGGTCGGATGGTCCGACGTAGGTGCCGTCGAGACCAGGCACGGAAAGGATCGCGTCGAGGTTCTTCATCGCCTCACGCGTTTCGATCATCGCAAAGAGCAGGATCTCGCCGTTCGCATTCGGCTGATAGTCGGCGCCACCATACTGCGATGCACGGAACGGCCCGTTCGACCGCGAACCCATCGGCGGATACCGGCCCGAAGCCACGAACGCCTCCGCCTCGGCCTTGGTGTTGATCATCGGGCATATGAGACCGTAAGCCCCCATGTCGAGCACGCGCTGGATGTGGCTCGGCTCGTTCCACGGCACGCGCACCATCGGCGTCACGCCGGCCATCGACACCGCCTGCAACAGCGGGATGAGTTCGTTCATCTGTGCCGCGCCGTGCTGCATGTCGATGGTGCAGGCGTCGAAGCCCTGCGACGCGTAGATCTCGGCCTGGAAACTGGAAGGGGTCGCGATCCAGCCATTGAGCCCCTGCTTGCCGTCGAGCAGCAATTTCTTGAATTCATTCTTGCGCATGCCAACCATCCTGGAAAAAAATCGGGACCGTATCAGTGAATCTCGTCCTGCTTCTTCAGCGCGTCGCGCAGCATCGCGACAGTGAAGCCGGGCTTCCGCGCCATGTCGAGGATGACCGCTTCCTTGCGCGCGAGAAGATCGCAGGCCGCAGGGATCTTGGCCGCGACCGCTTCCGGGATGACGACCGCGCCGTGACGGTCGGCGTGGATGAGGTCACCTGATTTGACGACCATCCCGGCAACCCGGACCTGCTTGCCGAAATCAGCGAGATGGACGCGCGCATGGCTCGGCGCGATTGATCCGGCGAGAACCGGCAACCCCGGTGCCCACTGCGGGATGTCGCGGATACAGCCGTCGGTGATGACGCCCGCGCAACCGAGTGCCTTGTGAACAGTGCTCTGCACCTCGCCCCAGAAAGCGCCGAAACCCACGTCGGGACCGTCGAGATCCTGCAGGACGGCAATGCCCGGTGCCGGCTCGGACGCCATGTATTCGTAATACTTGATGCGCTGCTCGCGCGCGGCCTGGCCCGTCACCTCGTTGATATGGGTGGCGCGGATCGTAACGGTCTTGGCATAGCCGACCATCGGCGGCAGGTCCGGAAACGGGGCGACCAGCGGCTTCACGGTATAGCCCGTAAGCCAGCGCTCCGGCGCCACGATTTCGAGAGCGTTGCAGATCGTCGGCGTATCGAACGCGGCGAGATCCTTGAGAAGTGACTTTTCGATCATGACGGAATCCTCGTTCAGGCCGTGACTTCGGCGATGCGCGCGTCTGAGAGCCCGACCGCCCGCGCCGCAGCGACGATCGCACCCCATGTGTCCTCGGGCAACGGCAGACCGTTCTTGCCCCGCTCTGCCCGCATCCGCTCCTCCGGCTCGCCGGGAACGAGAACCTCGCCACCGGGCTTGATCGGCTTCGTCGCCTTGATGAGAGCAGTATACTTGGCGACGTCGGCGGGGAAGAAATTGTCGGGATCGACGACCTTCGGGTCGATATAGAACGACAGCATGCCGTTGGCGAAGGGGCGGCCTTCCTCCGTCGCCCCGGTGCCTGTCAGCGACCCGCCGAGAAGTTCGCACATGAACGCGAGGCCAGACCCCTTGTGATCGCCGAAAGCGCGGATCGCACCTTTGCCCTTCCTGTAGTCGCGAAGCTCGGTCGGGGCGTAGTCGCCGTAAAGGACGTGAGGGTCGGCGCTGATCGTCCCGTCCGGGCCGACGAGCGCGTCATCGGGAAGTTTCTTGCCACCGAAGCTCGCGTTCAGAACCTTGCCCTCCGCGACGACCGAGGTCGCAAAGTCGAGAACCAGTGGCGTCTTCCCGGGGCGGGGGACGCCGACGCAGTACGGCGCGGTCGAAAAGCGGCGCTCGACGCCACCGAAGGGGGCGACCAGCGAACTGCCGGCAGCATTGACGAAATGGACAGACACCAGATCAGCGGCTGCGGCCATCTCGGCCCAGTCGCCAACCCGGCCAATGTGTCCGGAGTTCCGGAGCGCGACGGCGGAGAGCCCCATCGCCTTGGCTTTCCTGATACCGATCTCGACAGCCTGTGGCGCTGCCGACTGCCCGAACCCGCGCTGCGCGTCGACAACGGCGAGCACTGGCGTATCGGTGACGATCCTGATCTCCCGATCCGCATGCAGCTGCCCGGTCCGCTTCCATTCGAGATAGCGGGGAACGCGCTGCACCCCATGGCTGTCGTGTCCGGTCAGGTTGGCGATGACGAGATACTTGCCGATCCGGTCGGCCTCCGCCCGCGAGCACCCCGCCGCCGCGAAGATGTCGGACACGAACGCACTCATCCGATCGGCCTTGATCGTCGGCATGGCTGGATTGTCTCCCGGAAAGATACCTTTCCGGCACCCTACGAAGCCGGCAAACCCGGACACAGGCCCGGCCACGCATAGATCGGCTGCGGCAGCGCTATGGACAATGGGGACGCCGCCGGGGTTGCCTACCGTTCGGATGCGGCGTCTTGAACCTGCCGGGCGGCCTCAGGGTAGGCCGCAAGCAGAAGGTCGGCGATGGGCGTGCGGGCGACAAGTTGCGACCAATCCTCGACGACGGCACGGTGCCGCCCGATGAACCGGACGATGCGCTCGCTCTTGAGGCGGGTCACGAGCCGGCTCAGTGTATCCGAATTGAGGGCGAGATAGTCAGCCATTTCGGAGCGCAGCATCGGCAGCTCGATGTCGACGCACCCGTCGACGTCCGTTCCGTATTGCCGCCCCGCCTCGATCAGGTACGACGCCATCCGTTCGTCCCCGTTGAGCCGGCCGAGAACCACGGCATGGACCTCCTCGCGCATCGACCGGAGTTGCAAGGCGCGGCGAAACTGGCGCGCGAGATCGGCGGCATCGTCGAGCGCCGTATCGAACACGCGCCGCCTGACGCGAACGACCTCGCCCGACTTCATCACGACGAGCCGCTCCTTCGGCAGGCGCACCGTCGGATCCGGGACGACGAAATCACCAGGGTAGTAAGTGTTGACGATCAGGCGGCGCCCGTCGGCGAGTTGGCTTTCGAGAAAGAGCCCGCCGGACACGACCAGATAGACATAGCGGTCCCCCTCGACCTCGAGCGGCAGGTTATGCGCACGGCGCACCAGAAACTTCGAACCATGCCGCGCCAGAAGGTGCGCGTTCGCTCCGACCGCTCCTTGATCCCTGGCGAAAGCGCGCTGCTGTTCGATGCTCATCGTCGCCATCGTGCCGGCCATTCCGTTTCTGCGCTCATCGTCACCCGGAAGGGACGGGCTCTCAGGCAACGGTACGGAGCGGCACATCGACGTCCTATGATCGAAGTCAAAATCTGACCAGTACGGCCGGTGACACGATGGCACACCGCAGTCTGACCAATATCGGATATGCCCGGGCCGCCCGGTGCCGGCTGAGCGGTCGGTCCGCATTCCGTCCATGGCGTCCCCGGGCATCAGCGGCCTTTTGAGTGGCCAACCCCCCGCCCCTTCCGCTAGTCTGCAACGCCCGCCC
>DAOMWV010000131.1:0-8662 GCA_035436725.1 Hyphomicrobiaceae bacterium | reverse complement strand
GCCAGCCACTCTCTATCGAGCCGCGCATATTGGCGCATCGTCAGTCCGCCCCAGTCAAAACGATCTGTTAGAAAATCCTGTTCAGGATTTCGCTCATTTATGTGCAAAATGTCGTCAATAGCGCCTCTTTGAATTGGGGAAGCGCTTTTTTAGCTCCCGACGCGCGCCGTCATGACGACCTCGATGAGGGCGCCGCCTCCGAGATCGGCGACACCAACCGTGGCGCGCGCAGGCAGATGGTCACCGAAGAAGGCCGTCCAGACTTCGTCCATTTCCTTCTTTTTTGAGAGATCGGTGACGAAAATCGATGCGGTCAGGACGTGTTGGCGATCGCTGCCGCCGTCCTTAAGGTACGTATCAAACTTTTCGAGGATGTTGCGCGTCTGCTCGCCCATCGATTTCGACGTATCATCGGCGATGGCGCCGCCGATATAGATCGTATCGCCGTTGCGAACGATGCGATGCTGGATGGGTGTGCGCAATTTGCGGTCGATGCTCATGAGGCGTCTCCTGTCATCTGGCTGCGAAGCGTCCGATATCGAAGGCTTCAATCGGCATGTTCGTATGCCCGGTCGCGACGATTTCCGCCATGGTCGCACCCGTTGCCGGGCCGAGCTGGAACCCGTGCGCGGAAAACCCGAACTGATGGTAGAGCCCCTCCGCCGTCCGGCTCGGACCGATCACGGGAATGTCGTCAGGCATGCGCGCCTCGATGCCGGCCCAGGCGCGGACAATCGTCGCGCTGCGCATCACCGGAAACAGGTCCCACACAGTTCGCGCGCTCTCCTTCAGCTTGGTCCAATCGAGGATGCTGACGTTCTCGTCGCGGCGCGGCTTGCCTAGGTGACCGCCGCCAATCATGACCGTTCCATTCGGGAACTGTTTGAACGACAGCTTGCGCGAGCGAAGTATGACGACGGGGTCGATGAAGGCCGGTACGCGGCTCGTGATCATGAGCATGGGCGCGATGACATCGAGCGGCACGGGCTCGCCGACCGCTGACGCGATGCGATCGGCCCAGGCACCGGCAGCATTGACGACCTTGGGTCCGGAAAACGTCCCGAGCGATGTTTCTACATTCCAGACGCCGTTGTCGCGTCTCAAACCCGTTACGGCCACGCCTTCGTGAAAGATTGCTCCGGCCCTTGCAGCGGCGCGGCGGAATGCCTGGGTCGTGCGAAAGGGATCGGCAGCGCCGTCGCGCCGGGAGACGATGCCGCCGGGACAGGTTTCGGACACGGCGGGGACAAGCCGGCGCAGCTCGGTGGCGTCTATCAGTTCCTCGTGCGTGAATCCGCGCATCCTGAGATCGTCGACGCGCGAACGCAGCTCTCCCAGTTCCTCGGCCGTCTCTGCGACCAGCACCTGGCCATGCGCCTGAAAGCCACAGTCGTCACCGACCAGGCTTTCGATCCGCTCCCAGAGTTCCATCGAGGCGATCGACAGAGGGATTTCGGCGACATGCCGGGCCAATTGCCGCACGCCGCCCGCGTTGACACCAGAGGAGTGGCGGCCTGCGTAATCCTTTTCGATCACAATGACGTCGAGACCGCGGAGCGCGAGGTGAAGCGCCGTCGACGCACCGTGGATGCCGGCGCCAATGACGATGACATCAGCAGTGCGGCGCGACGGATTCATAATCTGACAACCGCCTTGGTGGCTGCTTCATCCGCTTGCACGCCGGCAAGCTCAGCCAGAGAAATGGGCTTCACGGGCGGCCGCAGGCGATAATAGCCAATGTCTGCGGGTGCCTTGCCGTGTACGTCGGCAATAATCTCCGTCACCGTCAGTCCGCACAGACGTCCCTGGCACGGACCCATTCCGCAGCGCAGGAACGCCTTCATCTGGTTCGGGCCTTCGCAACCGAGTGCGGCCGTCGCACGAATCTGATCGGCGGTGACTTCCTCGCAACGGCACACGATGGTTTCGCCTTCGGGAATACGGAACTGGCGCGGTGGCTGGAACAGGGTATCGATGAACTTGCGGCCGAGTTGGTGGCGGGTGAGCCTGTTCCGGATCGATTGATCGTCCTCAAGAGGAGCATGGGGCAAGATGGCGCGGATTGCAGCTCGTGCTGCCAGGCGGCCGCGCTCCTCGGCAACGAAGGCTCCGGCGATTCCTGCACCATCACCGGCAACGGCGATACCGGGAACGGACGTACCGCCGTCGGCGTCGAGCTCCGGGGACCAGCAGAGCTGGACCGGGTCCCATGCATGCTTCACGCCGGCTGCCATGGCGAGATTGACATTCGGCACCACACCCTGGTGCAGCAGCAGCGTCGCCGCATCGACAGATTGCTCGCGGCCGCCGCTCATATAGACCACACGCCGCAGCACGGTGTCGCCTTCGGCACGCAACGCCGTGACGTTCTTCACGACACGTACGCGCCGCTTTACTTCGCGTACCAGCGACAGCCCCTTTGCGCGAAGCGGTGACAGGAGAAAGCCGGGAGCATGACGGAGCGCGCCGATGTAGTTGGACATCGGGGTCGTGTCGAGGATCGCGTCGATCCTGCCGCCGAGGCGGAGGACCTGTGCAGCGTAAAGCCAGATCAGCGGTCCCATCCCTGCGATCACGGTCGCGCTGGCCGGGGCGAGACCGGACGCCTTCAACACGGTCTGCGCCGCACCGACCGTCATCACGCCGGGCAATGTCCATCCTGGGATTGGAAAGGGCCGCTCCAGTGCGCCGGTCGCGATGATCACACGCCGTGCCTGGATCAGTTGCGCGCGACCACGATACGAAATGCCGACGACGAGGTCCGGGTCGAGGGTCCAAACGACCGCACCGAGGAGCAGTCGCGCACCGGACCGTTGCGCGCGCTCGACCAGATCACTTCCCAGCCAGTAGTCGGAGCCGAGCGCGTCGCGCGGCTCTACGGGCGTCGAGGTGATGGCACGATAGACCTGCCCGCCGGGGCCGGCATTCTCATCGACGAGGAGCGTAGAAGCGCCAGCCTCCGCCGCGAGGGCTGCTGACGCGAGACCGGCAGGACCTGCGCCAATGACGACGACGTCATAGGCATCGCCGATCGCTACTTCTGTCATGATCCGATCTTCCGCTTGCCGTGTTGTGTTTCGACACGCATTCCGTCTCGCACCGGTTCGAGGCATGCCTGCCGGTTGCCGACACCATCAATCGTTACAAGACAATCGAAGCAGACGCCCATGAGGCAGTAGGGCGCGCGGGGCGCGCCTGAGACCGGCGTCGTACGAACATGGCTTACGCCATGCGCGAGCAATGCTGCTGCGACCGTGTCTCCCGCTCGCGCTTTCAGAGCGCTTCCGTCGACAGTGATCGTAACGGCCTCGACCGGGTTTTCACGCAACCGCTTGAACATCGAACCTCCGGGCGCTGAATGCACCGACTTCCGCTTCATCCAGACGCCCATCCACGATCATGCGGGCAAGCGTACCGGCGTGGGCGGCTGCGAGGGTCACGCCGGAATGGCAGGTCGCCAGGAATGCACCGGGATGGCTTTCTGACTGATCGTAGATCGGGAAGCCGTCCTGCGGCATAACGCGTATAGCACGCCAGCACCGCACCACGTTGAGGCGCGCGAGCTTCGGAAACATGCGCACGGCACGATTGGCCATGACTGAATTTATGGCGATGTTGCTGCCGGACGGATCGTGTCCGTCCTCGCGGCTGTCGCCGATCATCACTGTACCTTCATCGGTCTGGCGAAGTGTGCCGAGCGGGAAATGCAGGAATGGATCTACCCGTTCGGTGACGATGATCTGGCCGCGCTCGGGTTTCATCGGCGCGACAAGACCGACCATCGGCGCAAGGGCCTGGTTGGCGTTACCTGCGGCAAGTACGATCTTGCCGGCATCGTGCGTTCCGTGCGGGGTCGAGATCTCGAATTGCCCACCACGGCGCCCGATCGCCGTTACAGGGTGGTTCGGCAGATACGTGACGCCCAATCGGGACAGGGCCAGGTGCAGGGCACGAAACAGTTTTAGAGAATTGACGTGACCATCGAGCGGGCAATAGCTGCCACCGACGACATCGGGGCCGATGTCCGGGAGCATCTTCGCGATGTCGTCGCGCTCAAGAAAATCGATGCGATAGTCGGTGCCGCCGCGCTGATTATGGAAGCGTGTGATGATCTGCTTTCGCGCCTCGAGTTCCTGCTCGCTCAGGCAAAGATGAAAACCGCCAGGTCTCTGGAAATGAAGGTCGATGCCGGTTTCGGACGCCAGTTCCGTCGCAAATGTGGCCCAGCTGTTGGAGGAATGGACCGTCCACCGTGCGTAATCGGGCAGGCCGAGCCCCTTCGTCTGGACCCAGACGAGCGCGAAATTGCCGCGCGATGCGCGGACAGCCATATCGCCCTCGTCGAAGAGCAGTACCCGTCGACCTGCCCGTGCAATTCCGTATGCGATCGCTGCGCCGACAAGTCCGCCGCCGACAACCGCCACGTCATGAGATCTCGATAAGCCTGCCATTCAGCGATTTCCCTGCCCGCGTCCAATGAGCAACGCCTCCAGCCCGTGAATGCGGTCGAGCACTACAAGTGCGAGCACAGTTATCACGATGACGCACGCGGACACGGACGTCACAAGGGGGTCAATGTTGTCCTGGATGTAGAGAAACATGCGAACCGGCAGGGTCTCCGTTCCGGGCGTAGCGATGAACACGGTCATCGTCACTTCGTCGAACGAGTTGATGAAGGCGAGCGCCCAGCCGCTGACGAGCCCAGGCATGACGAGCGGCAGTGTAATGCGCTTTAGGACGACCCAGTCGGTGGCGCCCAAGGAAATCGCTGCCTGCTCGATCGCAGGATTCATCCCAGTCGCTGATGCGAGCGTCAGCCGCATGGCGAAGGGAAAGATGATGACTATGTGCGATATCACCAGCCCCACGAATGTTCCACTGAGGCCGATTTCCGAAAAGAAGCGCAGGAAGGCGATGCCGAGTACGACATGCGGGATCATAAGGGGCGACTGGAACAATGCCATCATCGCTTCACGACCGCGGAACCGATAGCGCGCCATGGCCAGCGCGGTCGGCACGGCAAAAGCTACCGCAATAGCCGACGACACAGCTCCGAGCCACACGCTCTGCCAGAACGCACGGATAAATTCGGGATAATCGGCGATGGCGCGGAACCAGCGCACGGACCAGTTCGTGGTCGGCAGCGACAGGTAGGCTTCGGGCGTGAAGGCGACGAGGCAGACGACAACGAGCGGCGCGAGCGAAAAGATCACGAACAGCGTGTGAAACAGCAGCGCCAATGGTCCGTTTCGATTCATCGGAACACCTCGCGATAGCGGCTTTCGATGAGCCTGTTCGAGCCCCAGATGATCAGAACCAACGCCACAAGAAGCAGTACTGCGACGGTCGCGCCGAGCGGCCAGTTGAGCGTATTCAGAAATTCGTCGTAGGCGAGCGTGGACGCCACCTTGAGCCTTCGGCCGCCGATGATCGCCGGCGTCGCGAAGGCGCTGGCGGCGAGCGCGAAAACGATGATCGCTCCGGCCAGAATGCCAGGCACGATCTGCGGCAAAACGATGCGGCGAAGAATTGTGAAATGGCTCGCTCCGAGCGAGGCCGCAGCATTCTCGACTTGCGGATCGAGGCGCTGCAGAGCTGCCCACACCGACAAGATCATGTACGGGAGCAACACGTGCGTGAGTGCGATCACGACGCCGGCCTCGGTGAACATGAAGGGGATAGGGCCGGAGGTCAGCCCGAGTTTCATCAGAGCCTGATTGGCGACCCCGGTCGTGCCGCCGAATAGGAGCGCCCAGCCGAGTGTCCGGGCGACGACGGATATCAGCAGCGGGCCGAGGACGACGACGAGAAAGATCGCCCGCCATGGCGATCTCATTCGGTTGAGAATATACGCTTCCGGCGCTCCGATGAGTATTGCAAGCACAGTCACGAGTGCGGCCATCCGGAACGTGCGGGCGAAGACTTCGTAGAAGTAACTGTCGGACAGCACCTCTCGCCAGTTCTTGAGTATCAAGACCCGTTCGATCCCCTTGTACTGCCCCCAATCGTGAAATGTCAGCAGTGCGGTCATGAGGATCGGCACCAGTACGACACCGACGAATAGCGCGAGTGCCGGCGCAGTCAAAACGTAGGGAGCGCGGGCGCTTCGATCTGCGGAGGTCGAGGGCGAGGTGCTCATGCACGCTCCTTCGGCCGTGCCCGGACCCGCATGTCGGCCGACATCCAGCCGAGGCGCACTACGTCGCCTTCGCTGGGCTTAACCTCGCCGTCGTTCTGCTGGATGATCGTCATTTTCCGGCCGAGGGCGTCAACCTGAAAGAGCCAGTGATTGCCCTGAAAAATGCGTGTCGTGATCGTGGCTGGAATGCCGGGGGCGGCGCCGGTCACGAAGCGGATCTTTTCGGGACGTATCGATACCTGCACATCGGCCGCGTCAGCAGACCGGAGCGGCCAGGCTGCATCGGCGATCCGGACCTCGGAACGTGCCTGATCGAACGTCGCGTCGAGGACGTTGGTCTTGCCGAGGAACTCGGCAACGAAGGGAGTGGCAGGCCACTCATACGTTTCGAACGGAGGTCCGATCTGTTCGGCTTCACCCTTGTTCATCACGACGATGCGGTCGGCGAGTGCCATCGCCTCGCTCTGGTCGTGGGTAACGAGAATTGTGGTCGTCCCCAGGGTGCGCTGGATCTGGCGTAACTCGATCTGCATTTCCTCGCGCAATTTCGCGTCGAGGTTCGATAGTGGTTCGTCTAGCAGGAGGATCCGGGGTCGAATGACGAGTGCACGTGCGAGGGCGACCCGCTGCTGCTGGCCGCCGGACATTCGCCGCGGATAGCGATCCGCAAGTGCGCCCAACCCAACGAGACCGAGCGCTTCGGACACCCGCTTGCCGCGCTCGGCCTTGTCGACGCCCTGCATTTCGAGACCGAATGCGACGTTTTCCGATGCCGTCATGTGCGGAAACAAGGCATAACTCTGAAATACGATGCCGAGAGCACGGCCGCTCGGTCTGACCGCCAGAAGGCTCTGACCTCCGAGACGGATGTCACCGCCCGTCGGCTCGACGAAACCGGCAATCATCTGCAAGGTCGTTGTCTTGCCGCAGCCGGATGGGCCGAGCAGCGCGATGAACTCGCCCTGCTCGACTGACAACGACAGATCCTTGACGACCATCGTCTCGTCGTAGGCTTTCGACAGCCGATCGAGGACCAGAAACGACATGGAGTCATCCGGCAGAGGTTGCGCGAAAACTGCCGATCAGGGCGTCGGCGAACAGCTCAGCCCCGTTCGTGCCGTGGCCGGCCGTCAGCGCTCGATCTCGCGCGTCCAGCGCTTGTTCCACTCTTCGCGAGCCTTGTTTATCACACTCCAGTCCACAGCTTTCAGCGCCTTGACCTGATCGCCGTATGGAATGCCCTTGGTCTGCTCGGGCTTGAGCGACACCTTCTGGTTCGTCGGCCCGAAGCCCGCACCGGTTGCCAGGATTACCTGAACTTCCGGAGAGACGAGGTGCTGGACGAAGGCCTGTGCTTCCTTGTCGTTTTTGGAACCCGCGATGGGGCAGGACGCGACACCGAGCGCGACGCCACCTTCCTTCGGATAGATGAACTCGATCGGGAATCCAGTCTGATCGCCGAGTGCCTTCGCGCGGCCAGAGCCCCAGACACCGATTACGGCCTGCTTGGACTGGAAGAGTTCCGTCATCTTGCCGGGTGATGGCTCGTAGGCGAGCACGCTCGGCCCGATGTCGTCCTTGAAAGCCTTGAATCCGGGTTCGATGTTCGCCTCGCCGCCGCCGCGCACACGCGCCATCATCACAACGGCATGCAGGCCGTAGGTGTTGTTCATGGGCGGAATGACGAGTTTTTTCTTGAATTTCGGATCCTTCAGATCTTCCCACGACGTCGGTGCGGGCCACTTGTTTTCTTCGAAGATCTGCTTGTTGTACATGATGCCGGTGCCGACCATGCCGACGCCGATGGCCTTGTTCGACTGGAACTTCATAACCGAATAGACGTCTGAGTAGACGGCGGCATCGGCGAGGGTACCGCAGAAGCCAAGATCCACGGCCTGATACATTGGACCGTCGTCGACGATGATCACATCGATCACCTGATTGCCCTTCTGGGCCTGCAGTTTTGCGAGCGTGTCGGTTGAATTGCCCGCGACGTACTCGACTTTCACGCCATGCTTGGCCTCGAACGGCGGTATGATCTGCTCTCGCATGGTCTTCTCGAACGAGCCGCCATAGCCCGCGAGTGTCATTGTCTTCTGCTGCGCGGACGCAGGCGCTGCGGCAGCGACGGCAATGACACTGACCGCAAATAGGGTACGTCGATTGAGCATGAGCGCTTCTCCCTGGCTCCAGCGCGGACGCATCGCCATCGTGCGGCAAGGCCGTCCACGTCGCCACTGTCGCCACCGGAGCTCCATAAGGTCAAATCGAATTACTAGAGACTGAAATGTATAAATGTTATGCTTGGTTCGTCTGCAAACGGAGATCACATCAGCATGGCAAGCCTCAATCCCCGCCAGATCGAGGCTTTCCGCATGGTGATGCTGCGCGGTTCGATTACGGCAGCTGCACAGATGCTGAACGTGAGCCAGCCGGCAGTGAGCCGGCTCATCCGCGATCTAGAGGTTCGATCCGGGCTGGCGCTCTTCGAGCGCCATGGCAACCATCTACTGCCGACACCGG
>DAOMWV010000130.1:0-8680 GCA_035436725.1 Hyphomicrobiaceae bacterium | reverse complement strand
AAGATCGTCCGATCCGCCCGTCCGATATTCTCATTCTCGTCCGCCGCCGCCGTCCCTTCGCGCCGCAGATGGTCGCCGCCCTGAAAGAGCAGCGCATCCCGGTCGCCGGCGCCGATCGCATGCGCCTCATCGAGCAGATCGCGGTCAAGGATCTCATGGTGCTCGGCGACTTCCTCACCCTGCCGGAGGACGATCTGGCACTTGCCACGGTTCTGAAGTCGCCCCTGTTCGGCATCGACGACGACACGCTCGAAGCCGTGGCGGCTGGCCGGCGTGGTCTCCTCTGGTCGACGCTGCTCGAACGTGCGAAATCCGATGCACGCTACGCAGAGGCTGCACGCCTCCTGAAGGAATGGCGCTCGACGGCCGACTATCGCCCGCCGTTCGAATTCTTTTCCCGCCTTCTCGATGACGATGGCGGCCTGATGCGCCGTCGCATGCTCGGCCGTCTCGGCCTCGAAGCCGCCGATCCGATCGACGAATTCCTCAACGAGGCGCTGCGTTACGACGAGGCCAATCCAGCCTCCATGCAGGGCTTTCTCGCGAGCCTCCGCGACGCCGACCCCGAGATCAAGCGCGACATGGAGCAGGGCCGCGACGAGGTGCGCGTCATGACGGTGCACGGCTCGAAAGGGCTCGAGGCACCGATCGTCTTCCTGCCCGACACGTTTGGCAGTCCGGGCGAGGGGCGCAAGGGCGGCCTTATGCGGCTTCGCGCCGGCGCATTGCCCTCCGGTATCGACGATCTCCTCGTCTGGCCCGTAGCGGGATCGTCGCGCGCGTCGGCGATAAGAGCCGCGCGGGACGCCAATCGCGTCAGCGAAATCGAGGAAATGAACCGCCTCCTCTACGTCGCCATGACGCGCCCGCGCGACCGCCTCTACGTCGCCGGCTATCTCGGCGGCAAGCCCGCGCGGCCCGATTGCTGGTACGAACTGATCGACCGCGGTGTCGCAGGTCTCGTCGAGCCGTATACCTACCCCGACGGCTTCGTTGTGCGCCGCTACGTGAGCACGCAATCGGCCCCGCCGGAAAAGCCGAAGCACGGCAATCGGGCAACGACGTCGGCGCACCCACCGCCCGACTGGGCCACGCACCGTCCACCATCGGAGCCGGTCCGCGCCATCCCTCTCGCCCCGTCAAGACTGGCCCCGCTCGAAACCGACGAAACCGGCGAGCCCGTCGAACGCCGGGACCGTCCTATCCCGTCCGAAGCCCCGGTCCTGCCGCCGGGCCGTATCTCCGATCAGAACCGCTTCCTCCGCGGCGTCGTCACGCACGCCCTTCTCCAGCATCTGCCATCCCTTCCGCGCGAGACGTGGCGAACGGCTGCTGCGGCCTTCGTCGAACAGCGCGCGGCCGATCTCGAGGCCGCGACGCGCAAGGGAATCGTCACCGAAACGCTGGCGATCCTGACCGATCCTGCATTTGCATCGCTATTCGGTCCCGGCAGTGCGGCCGAGGTGCCGATCGTGGCCGATCTCGACCCACCCTCGGGCAGGGGCGCGCCGTACAGGCTGAACGGCCAGATCGACCGGCTTCTCGTCACGGCAGAGCAAATCCTGTTCGTCGACTACAAGACCAATCGCCCGCCGCCACGTCTCGCGGAAGGTGTGCCGGAAGCCTACTTGCTCCAGCTCGCCGCCTACCGACTGGCGCTGACGGCGATTTACCCCGGTCGCACGATTCGAGCCGCCATCGTCTGGACCGACGGAGCCCGGCTCATGCCGATCCCGGAGGCGATGCTGGCGGCGGCAGAAGAGCGGCTGTGGCAACTCGATGCGCAGAGCCGTGACCAGAGCCGTGAACAGGCATGACCCGACGGCCCGTTGACGTTCCGGTCGCGACTCCCTAGGTAACAGTCGACGAACGCCGACCGTATCTTCCGTGGGGAGTGCGCCGCAGTGCTCGCCGGGGCGAATAAAATCGCTTTCAATTCAATGTCTTGTCGAAACTGGAGCGCCGCCATGGCTTCGCCCGACACCAAGATCGTCTCAGATGCAACTTTCAAGGCCGAGGTCCTCGACAGCAAGGAGCCGGTCGTCGTCGACTTCTTCGCCGAATGGTGCGGGCCCTGCAAGGCCATGGCTCCGGCTCTGGACCAGGTCGCCACCGAAATGAAGGGCAAGGTCAAGATCGCCAAGATCGACGTGGATCAGAATCCGAAGATCACCACCCAGTTCGGCATCCAGGCCATGCCGACGCTCCTGATCTTCAAGGACGGCAAGGTTGCCGCCAAGAACGTCGGCGCGCTCGTACAGAAGAAGCGCCTCGAGGACTGGATCAAGGGCGCGATCTGACCTCGGATCCGTCAGCATGTTTCGGGCCGCCTGCGCAGACGCGCGGGCGGCTCTTTGCTTTTGCGGGCGGGCTGAATTCGATCTAGTGTCCCGCGCAACGCAACCGGCGCATCACGGACGATAGCATGGCCTTGAAAAGCATGACGGGATTTGCCCGGACCTCCGGCCGCACCGAGGTGGCGTCCTGGGTATGGGAAGTGCGTTCCGTCAACGGCCGTGGCCTTGATGTGCGCCTCCGCCTGCCGCCCGGCTACGACAGCCTCGATGCGGCCGCGCGCGAGATCGCCGGCCGCTACTGCAATCGCGGCAGTTTGAACGTGACGCTCACCTTGCGCGAGGAAGCAGCAGGCGAGACCGTGCGCCTCAACGAAGCCGTGCTCGCCGACGTCATGCGCATCGCCGACGTGGTCCATGCGAAGATCGGAGGGCCGAAGCCCGATGTGGCGGCGATTCTGGCGCAGCGCGGCGTGCTCGATTTCCAGTCCCAGGACCCCGGTGAAAGCGCGGCGAAACTGGCGCCTGTCATGCTGGCCAGCTTCGAGGATGCGATGCGGGCGCTCGTCGCGGCCCGCGAAAGCGAAGGCGCGCGCCTGAAAACCGTGATCGAACGCCAACTCGCCGAGATCGAACGTCTTGTACGCATCGTAGAAGAATCACCCGCGCGATCGCTAGAGGCCGTCTCGAAACGCCTCTCCGAGCAACTCGCCCGCATCCTCGGAACGGACGGCGCGGCGAACCTCGACCCGCAGCGTCTGCATCAGGAAGCTGCCCTTATCGCCACACGCGCCGACGTCGAGGAAGAGCTGAAGCGCCTTGCCGCCCACATCGAGGGCGCGCGCGAACTCCTCTCCGCCGCCGAGCCGGTCGGCCGCCGTTTCGATTTCCTGACCCAGGAATTCAACCGCGAAGCCAACACGCTCTGCTCGAAAGCCAACGACACCGCCATCACCCGTGCCGGCCTCGACCTCAAGGCTGTGATCGACCAGATGCGCGAGCAGATCCAGAACATCGAGTGACGCCCATGTCCGACGCCAAGCGCCCGAGCACGCAAGTCCCAACTGCCCCCGAAGGAACCCCCGGGATCGCACGCCGCGGTCTCCTATTCGTATTGTCGTCGCCGTCGGGCGCCGGCAAAACCACGCTCGCCCGCAACATCCTTGCTGCCGATCCCAACATCGCCATGTCGGTCTCCGTCACGACCCGCAAGTCCCGCCCCGGCGAGGTCGACGGCAAGGACTACTTTTTCATCTCGGACGCAGAGTTCGCCCGCCGCCGTGACGCCGGCGAACTGCTCGAATGGGCGGCGGTCTTCGACCATTTCTACGGCACGCCGAAAGCCCCCGTCGACGCCGCGCTCGCCGCAGGCCGCGATGTCCTGTTCGACATCGACTGGCAGGGCGCCCAGCAGCTCAACGAGCAGATGCCGCACGATCTCGTCCGCATCTTCATCCTGCCGCCGGACGGCAAGACCCTCGAACGCCGCCTGACCCCCCGCGCCCAGGACCCCCCCGACGTGGTCGCCCGCCGCATGCAGAAGGCGGCCGGCGAGATCAGTCATTGGCCCGAATACGACTATGTGATCGTCAATCGCGACGTGAACGAAAGCCACGAACTCCTGTTGGCCATCCTGACTGCCGAACGCCTGAAACGCCGCCGCCAGACCGGCCTAACGAGTTTCGTACGCTCCATTCTCGACAGTTTGTGAGCGCCGGCACCGGTGCCGGGGCTGCCAAGACCGAACGCGACACGATTATGTCGTTGCGCGCCAAGCAGTTCCGCGCGCTGACGCCGCACTCGGGCTGCCGTATGCGGTCAATACGCTGCGGCTGTCAGCGCGTTGACAGGGGGGGATGGGCTACTTATGTGTCTTGGGTCTTTTGCCGGGGCGGTTTTCCGCCACGGCGGATCGTCATGTCTTGGCCCCGATCTTCCGGTTGAAACCGGCAGGGTCGCGTTTCCCGTCGTTGCCGGGTGATGACGATCAGTAAGCGAATTCAGAGGCGGCGGAGAGCCGCCGGGCGCCGTCGGGCCGTCTCGCCGACGCTCAATGTTGTCTGCCGACCATCGAGACGGACCAGGACACCGACCTAGATGCTTTCCCTGAAACTGAATACGATCGCTTCCAAGATTTTCGGCTCGTCCAACGAGCGCAAGCTCAAGGCCTACCGGGCGAAGGTGCCTGCGATCAACGCTCTCGAGCCGGAAGTCGCCGCCCTCTCCGACGACGCACTGCGTGACCGCACGCGCCAGTTCCGCGAACAGATCGCCAACGGCGCCGACGTCGACAGCCTTCTCATTCCGGCCTTTGCGACAGTGCGCGAAGCGGCAAAGCGCGCCCTCGGCCAGCGCCACTTCGACGTCCAGCTCATCGGCGGCATGGTTCTGCACGACGGCGACATCTCCGAAATGCGTACCGGTGAAGGCAAGACGCTCGTCGCCACGCTGCCCGCCTACCTCAACGCGCTCTCGGGCAAGGGCGTGCACGTCGTCACCGTGAACGACTATCTCGCCAAGCGCGACGCCGAATGGATGGGCAAGGTCTATAACTTCCTCGGCCTCACCGTCGGCTGCATCGTCCACGAACTCGACGACGACCAGCGCCGCGCTGTCTACGCCTGTGACGTGACCTACGGCACCAACAACGAATTCGGCTTCGACTATCTGCGCGACAACATGAAGATGAGCGCGGCCGACATGGTCCAGCGCGGCCACAACTTCGCGATCGTCGACGAGGTCGACAGTATTCTGATCGACGAGGCGCGCACCCCGCTGATCATTTCCGGTCCCGTCGAGGATCGCACCGAACTCTACGTCGCCGTCGACGCCATGATCCCGCAGCTCGCCAAGGAAGACTACGAGATCGACGAGAAGCAGCGTCAGGTCGCACTCTCCGAGAGCGGCAACGAGAAGATCGAGAAGATCCTTGCCGATGCCGGCATGCTCAAGGGTGAAAGCCTCTACGACATCGAGAACGTCACTGTCGTCCATCACGTCAATCAGGCGCTGAAGGCCCACAAGCTCTTCCAGCGTGACCGCGATTACATCGTCAAGGACAGCCAGGTCGTCATCATCGACGAGTTCACCGGCCGCATGATGGCGGGTCGCCGCTACTCGGAAGGACTCCATCAGGCCCTCGAGGCCAAGGAACGCGTCGACATCCAGCCCGAGAACCAGACGCTCGCTTCCATCACCTTCCAGAATTATTTCCGCCTCTACGAGAAGCTCGCCGGCATGACCGGCACGGCCATGACCGAAGCCACCGAGTTCATGGACATCTACGGCCTCGACGTGGTCGAGGTTCCGACCAATGTTCCGGTCGCCCGCATCGACGAGCACGACGAGATCTACCGCACCGTCGTCGAGAAGTACCGCGCCATCGCCGCCGAGATCGCGGACGCATCGACGCGCGGCCAGCCCGTACTCGTCGGCACCACGTCGATCGAAAAGAGCGAGCAGCTGTCCGAGCTCCTGAAGAGCCGCGAGTTCATGTCCGATCTCGTGACTTACCTCCGGAAACTCGCCGACGGCCTGAAGCCCGGCAAGGAAGACGAGCTCAAGAAGTCGATCGAGGACCTCGCCGCGAACGTCGACGATCTCGTCCGCAAGGCGAAACCCGGTGAGCCCGTCGTCCCCCACAAGGTCCTGAACGCCCGCTTCCACGAACAGGAAGCCTTCATCGTCGCCCAGGCCGGCGTGCCCGGTGGCGTCACCATCGCTACCAACATGGCCGGCCGCGGCACCGACATCCAGCTCGGTGGCAACGTCGAGTTCCGCCTGAAGGAATGGATCGGCGAGCAGGAAGCAGCCGGGAAGGCGCCGTCCGACGCGGAAATCGCGAAAGAGCGCGATAAGATCGTCGCCGACGTTGCCGACAAGAAGCAGAAGGCCCTCGCCGCTGGCGGCCTTTACGTCATCGGCACCGAGCGCCACGAAAGCCGCCGTATCGACAACCAGCTCCGCGGCCGTTCCGGCCGTCAGGGTGACCCCGGCCGCTCGAAGTTCTACCTCTCTCTCGAAGACGACCTAATGCGCATCTTCGGTTCCGACCGGATGGACAAGATGCTGACGACGCTCGGTCTTCGTGAAGGCGAGGCGATCACCCACAACATGATCAACAAGGCGCTTGAAAAGGCACAGCAGAAGGTCGAGGCGCGCAACTTCGACAGCCGCAAGTACGTCCTGAAGTACGACGACGTCATGAACGACCAGCGCAAGGTCATCTTCGATCAGCGCATCGACATCATGGGCACCGAAGACGTGTCCGAGACGGTCAAGGACATGCGCGCCCAGATCCTCGACGAACTCATCCACACCAACATTCCCGAAAACGCGTACGCCGAGCAGTGGAACACCGAAACCCTGTCCACTGAGATCTCGCGCATCTTCGGCCTCGACCTGCCGATCAAGGACTGGGCCAACGAGGAAGGGATCGCCGAGAAGGAGATCCGCGAGCGAGCCATTGCGGCCATCGAGGAAAAGGCCGCCGCAAAGGACCGCGAGATCGGCTCCGAGAACATGCGTCAGGTCGAAAAGATGGTCCTGCTCCAGACGCTCGATCACCTCTGGCGCGAACACCTTGTCACCCTTGAACATCTGCGCCAGGTGATCGGCTTCCGCGCCTACGGCCAGCGCGATCCGGTCAACGAGTACAAGCAGGAAGGCTTCCACCTGTTCGAGAACATGCTCGCCCAGCTTCGCGAGGCGACCGTCGGCCAGCTCATGCACATCCAGCTCGCCCCGCAGGACCCGATCCCGAGCCTCGACGATGTCGAACTGCCGCCAATGCAGGCGCACCACGTCGACCCCTTCACGGGGCGCGACGAACTGGAAATGGCGGACGCAGCGCTCGCTGCCGAAGGTCGGCCACAGGTTTCGTTCGGCGATCGCCCCGCGCCCGTATCGAGCCGCCGCGCCAGCGCCGAGTTCGACAAATCCGATCCTTCCACATGGGGCCGTGTCAGCCGCAACGCGCCGTGCCCCTGCGGATCGGGCAAGAAGTACAAGCACTGCCACGGCGCGCATTCGTAAGGGCGGGTCGCGCACGTGACGACGGTCCTTGCCGAGCCCCGCATTCGCGGGCCTCGGATCTAGGCCCTCATGCCAGCCGGCCAGGTGCCAGTCTCGGACGACACCAGTCTCCGAGGTCCCGGTGTTTCCGTCACTCGTGAACGGCTTCGTAGTGCGCGATGGCGCGATCGAGTGCGACCGCGTCGATTTTGGGCGCGCGCTTGAACACGGCCATCCGCCCCACCGTGCGGTCGAGCCGCGCGAACTCCTCTATCGCCTTGTAGTGCGGACGGTTCGTGTAGTCGTCGACCAGGATGGTCCAGTTGTCGGCAGTTCCGAACAGGCGCACCATTTTGAGTGCGCACGCAACGCGAAACCGCCCGTCGACGAGCACGAGGTCGGGTATGAACTGTCCTGTGCGACAGGCATCGGGCGGATCCGAGTAACGGGCGAAGGCGGCGAAGCGCTCGCGGTTCGGCGTTCGGACGATGACGGGCCGACCCCAGGGACCTGTCAGGCCGATGTCGGCGTGCACGTACGTTTGTCGCTTCAGATCGAGCAACCCGTCGCGCTCGATTTTCGATCGCACCGCTTCGAGAAAATGCCGGTCGGAATCGACGCAGATGAACCTGATGCCGCGCTGCGCGGCAAGATACGTCGACCCCCCGGTCCCGAATTCGACATAGCGCTCCGCCTCGGCCAACCGTGCCTTGAACCAGGCCGTGGTCTCCGGCGTATCGAACTCCGGCGTCGACGGTACATCGAACCCTTTGACCCGCTGCGTGTAGAGGAATTTGAGAAACCTGAGTTTCTTGAGCGAGACTACGCGACGCGCGGTTTGCCCCGCGCGGTAGATGAGAGACCGGTCAAGTTCGTCGCGAGGCGAAGCGGCCATACCAGAGGGTCCGATGCGGTGTGACGGTGCTGGCCTGACTTCTACCCCGATCCCGCTGGCGTGCAAGCCATGCCACCATGTAGCCACTTGAAGCAGACTGCGCCGCCCGTCAGCTCAAGGCGCGCATCAGCGCCAGCATCCGCTCGAAGCGCTTGCGGTAGGGCGGGTAGAGCCAGGCCGTGCGCGTGATCGCCGATCTGTAAAACACCGGCTTCAGTTTCGAGTATGTCTCGAAGCCGAAACGCCCGTGATAGGCGCCGATGCCAGACGCACCGACCCCGCCGAACGGCTGCGCCTCCTGCACGTAATGCAACAGGCAGTCGTTGACGGTGACGCCGCCCGCGATCGTCCCCGTCAGAACCCGGTCGAGGGCGCGCCTGTCCCGACCGAACCAGTAGAGCGCCAGCGGCCGTTCGCCGGCGTTGATCCGGCTGATCGCTTCACCCGCCTCGGTGAATGTCACGAGCGGCAGGGTGGG
>DAOMWV010000129.1:0-8754 GCA_035436725.1 Hyphomicrobiaceae bacterium | reverse complement strand
TCTACGATCTCCATGTCATGGCTGCGGTCCAGGCGGTGGTGGGCGACCGGCTGAAGCCTCAGGAGCGGCGCGATCCGGTCGGCGTCGAGCAGTCCTTCAGGCAACTGGCGGGTGCGCTCGCGCTCGTCGAGAAGGATATGAGCGGCGGCAAGACGTGGGCGATGGGTGAGCAGTTCACGATGGCGGACTGTGCGGCGGCGCCTGCGCTGTTCTATGCCAACATGCTGGCACCTTTCGGCGGCGACCTCGTGCATGCGAAGCGTTACCTCGAGCGTTTGACGCAGCGACCGTCCTATGCACGTGCGCTCGAAGACGCCCGGCCCTACCTGCATTTCGTCCCCGTCTGAATGTGCGGACGGCCATGTCGTGCGGGCAGTTGAAGGCGTAACGTGATCGTTGCACAGTCTCGACATCCAAGCTGGTGTGGAGACGAACGTGGCGCCTGTCGATGCAACCCTGTCCCGTGACATTCTCGCAGCCGTGGACGCGGGGTTCGAGGAGCAGATCGCCTTCACACAGGACCTGATCCGTCTGCCGTCGCTGCGCGGTCAGGAGGCGACGGCGCAGGATTTCTTCTTTCAGGCCCTCAAGGCGCGCGGCTATCAAATGGATCGCTGGGTCGTCGATGTCGACGACATCAAGCACCATCCCGGCTTCTCGCCCGTCTGCGTCGACTATTCCAACGCGATCAACGTCGTCGGCACGCTGAGGCCGAAGAGCGAGACCGGCAGGTCACTCATCCTCAACGGGCACATGGACGTCGTGCCGGTCGGGCCGCTCGACATGTGGACGGCGCCGCCGTTCGAGCCGAGGCGCGAGGGGGACTGGCTCTACGGGCGCGGGTCCGGCGACATGAAGGCGGGGCTCGCGATCAACGTCTATGCGGTGGACGCGCTGAAGCGGCTCGGATACCGGCCTGCGGCGACGCTCTATCAGCAGTCGGTGGTCGAAGAGGAATGCACGGGCAACGGCGCGCTCTCATGTCTCGTGCGCGGCTACAGGGCGGATGCGGCGATCATCACGGAACCGGAAGACGACAAGCTCGTGCGCGCCAACGTCGGGGTGATCTGGTTCCAGGTGAAGGTGCGCGGCTTGCCGGTGCATGTGCGCGAGGCGGGCTCAGGCCAGAACGCCATCGAGGCGTCACTCGCGCTGATCGCTGCGTTGCGCGGGCTCGAAGCGCGGTGGAATGCCGAGAAGACACGTCACAGGCATTTCGAGGCTCTCGATCACCCGATCAACTTCAATGTCGGCAAGATTTCCGGTGGTGACTGGGCGTCGTCGGTGCCGGCGTGGTGCACCCTCGATTGCCGCATCGCGATCTATCCCGGTGTCGATCCGAAGGCGGCTGCGCGCGAGATCGAGGCGTGCGTGCGGGATGCTGCGGGTCGGCACGGATTTCTCGCCAACAATCCGCCGGAGGTCGTGTTCAACGGATTTCTGGCGGAGGGGTACGCACTGGCCGAGGGGTCGGAGGCCGAGAAGACGCTCGAGCGCGCGCATCTGGCAAGCTACGGGTCGAAACTCGAAAGTTTCGTCACGCCCGGCTATCTCGACGGACGGGTGTTCGTCATCTATGCGGACATGCCGTGTCTCGTATACGGGCCTTACTCCGAGGCCATTCACGGCTTCGACGAGCGGGTGCGGCTGTCGTCGGTCAAAAGGGTGACTGGCGCAGTCGCCCTGTTCATTGCGGAGTGGTGCGGGCTCGAACGAATCTAGCCAGCGCTGCGGCGCGCCACACGCTGGAGTGCGGGGCGGACGCGAAGAAACAGCCGGTACGTCACTTCAGCGATCGTAGAGACGACAGGTAGCGCGACGAGGCGTCCGAGCCAGCGCCAGCGCGGCAGCGCGATCCAGAGGTGTGCGAAGGCGCGTGCGCCGGACTGAAGCTCGCCGCGCGCATCGGCAACGTGGAAGCGACGCAGCGCCGTTCCGCGATCGAGACCTGGAGGAAGTTCGGTCCCGTCGGCGGAGACATCGACGAAGGCCAGCCGATCAGCACCGGTCGCGTTGCGATAGACGCCGATCTCGGCCCGGCAGAGCGGGCAGGCACCGTCGTAGTAGACGGTAAGGTCGGCCGCATCGCTCGCGGCCGGGCAGGCGGTACTGGTTTCTCGCTCCATCATGATCCGGCTACGATCGAGACATCGAGCCGGATCAGTGGCGCTCTCGTTCAGCGGCAGACGAGGACCGGGATAGTGGTATGCGTTATGACCTTTTGCGTCTCCGAACCGAGCATGACCGCCGAGATGCCGCGGCGGCCGTGCGAGGCCATGACGATGAGGTCGCAGCCGTTCTTTTTGGCCGCATCGATGATGCCTTCGTAAGGCTGCTCGTCACGTATGATGACCGTGTCGCAGGGCACGCCGGCGGCCTTGGCGGCATTGGCGACGACGGCAAGTGCGGTGTTGGCGTTGGTGGCGGCGCGATTGGCGATCTCGTCCTGGAGGTCGGCCGGCAGGGACGAAGATATCGTGGCGCGCATCGGAACCATGACGGTGACGCCGGTAACGCGTGCGCCCAGTTGCTTGGCCAGCGCGATGCCGTGCTTGACAGAGCGCTCGCAAAACTCGGTTCCGTCCGTCGGGAGCAGGATGTTCTTGTACATGGGTGGCCTCCGGGCCTTGCTGCTGATGGGTCCTTGGAGCGGACAGTCGCCGAAGTCGGCGCGCATGACGTTGACGGGGCTCAAGCGAGCAGGCGACGGCGGCACCCGGGGTGGTTCATCGTCACCGGCGCCCGCCCTTGACGGGTCGGGGCGGCTCCCGCAAAAGGCGGACAGACAACTGAACGCACGGCTCAAAGGATCTCGGTATGTTCGATCTCACCGGCAAGACGGCCCTCGTCACGGGCGCCACGGGCGGTATCGGCGGCGCCATCGCCAAGCAATTTCACGCACGCGGGGCCACGGTCGCCATCTCTGGCCGTCAGGTTGAAAAGCTCGAAGCGCTCAAGGCGGAACTGGGCGAGCGGTGCGTCGTGGTGCCTTGCGATCTCGCCAACAAGGACCAGGTCTCGAAGCTCATCGACGAGGCGATCAAGGCGCTCGGCGGGCGGCTCGATATTCTGGTCAACAACGCAGGGTTGACCAAGGACAACCTGTTCATGGTGATGAAGGACGATCAGTGGGACGACGTCATCGCCGTCAACCTGACGTCGACGTTCATGCTGATGCGGGCTGCAGCACGGCACATGATGCGGTCGAAGACCGGGTTCGGCCGCATCATCAACATCTCGTCGGTTTCGGGGATCATCGGCAATCCCGGCCAGGGCAATTATGCCGCGTCCAAGGCCGGCATGATCGGTATGACGAAATCGCTGGCGCGGGAAGTCGCCAGCCGCGGAATCACGGCAAACTGCATCGCGCCGGGCTTCATCGCGACCCCCATGACGGATGTGCTCAACGAGAAGCAGGTGGCGGCGATCAAGGAAGCCATTCCGGCGCAAACCTTTGGGACTCCTGACGATATTGCGTCGGCGGCGGTTTACCTCGCGAGCCCGGAAGCGCGCTACATGACCGGCCAGACGCTGCACGTGAACGGCGGCATGGTAATGATCTGAACGGCTGTAACGTGTTGCGCTGCAAAGCGTCACGGCGGCGGGCAGGGCCAGATCGGGGCCGTTCAGAGTCGTGTTGGCAAGTGCCGGACAGTGTGTTACGTGCCGCTCGAAAAGGTCGCTGCATCAACTCGGAGGCGCCGTTCTGAAATCGCGGTTTCGCGGCAGGGCGGGCATCGTCGGTGAGGCGTGGTGATCTGGCGTGTCGCCGTGAGGCGGCGCGCCGCCCGGGCGCGATACCGCAGAGGCGAGGAACGCTGTGGGTAGAGGCGAGGCGCGGGCTCCGGGCACTGTGGCGGAGCAGCGAATCGCGACAAAGAACAAAGGGACACAGGCCTTTCGGTTAAGGGGACTACAATGAGCGACGTTGCAAGCCGGGTGAAGAAAATCGTTATCGAGCACCTCGGCGTCGAAGCTGAGAAAGTGACCGAGGGCGCGAGCTTCATCGACGATCTCGGAGCAGACAGCCTCGACACCGTCGAGCTCGTCATGGCTTTCGAAGAAGAATTCGGTTGCGAAATTCCGGATGATGCCGCCGAGAAGATCCAGACGGTCGGCGACGCCGTGAAGTTCCTCGAGAAAGCAACCGCTGCTTGAGAGTGTCTGAGCGCGCGGCGTGCCCGTCAACGGGTCGTCGCGCGTTTTCCGTTCTGGTCGTCGGGGGTACCGTCTGATGCTTCGTCGCGTCGTCGTCACCGGTCTTGGTCTCGTCACGCCGCTCGGGTGTGGCGTCGAGCCGTCTTGGTCGCGGTTGCTTGCCGGGGAGAGTGGCGCGCGGCGGGTCGAGGAGTTCGAAGTCTCCGATATCTCGGCGCAGATCGCCTGTTTCATTCCGCGCGGGTCCAAGGCGGACGGGAAGTTCAATCCCGACGACTGGATGGAGCCCAAGGAGAGCCGGAAAGTCGACGACTTCATCGTCTATGCCATGGCGGCGGCCGACATGGCGCTCGCGGACGCAGGTTGGGTTGCCGACACGAAAGAGAAGCAGGAGCAGACCGGCGTGCTCGTCGGCTCCGGCATCGGCGGGCTGTCCGGCATCGCGGACACGTCGATCCTGCTCAAGGAAAAGGGGCCACGGCGCGTCAGCCCGTTCTTCATTCCCGGCCGTCTCATCAATCTCGCATCGGGTCAGATTTCCATCCGGCATGGGTTCAAGGGGCCGAACCACGCGGTGGTGACGGCCTGTTCGACCGGTGCGCATGCGATCGGGGACGCGGCACGTCTCATCGCACTCGGGGACGCGGACGTGATGGTCGCGGGCGGGGCGGAAAGTCCGATCTGCCGTATCGCGCTCGCAGGGTTCGCCGCGTGCAAGGCGCTGGCGACGGCCTTCAACGACACGCCGACCAAGGCCTCGCGCCCCTACGACAAGGATCGCGACGGTTTCGTGATGGGCGAAGGGGCGGGGATCGTCATCCTCGAATCGTACGAACACGCGAAGGCGCGTGGTGCGAAGATCTACGCCGAGGTCGTCGGCTACGGTCTAACGGGTGACGCCTATCACATCACGGCACCGGCAGAGGATGGTGACGGAGCGTATCGCTGCATGCAGATGGCGCTGAAGCGCGCCGGCTTGCAGGCCAGTGACGTAGACTATGTCAACGCGCACGGCACGTCGACGATGGCGGATACGATCGAACTCGGTGCCGTCGAAAGGCTTTTCGGCAATGCGGCGTCGAAGCTGTCGATGTCGTCGACTAAGAGCGCGATCGGGCATCTGCTCGGAGCTGCCGGCGCGGTGGAGGCGATCTTCTCCATCCTGGCGATGCGTGATGGCGTCGTGCCGCCGACGCTCAATCTTGACAATCCCGAGCGGGAAACTCCGGTCGATCTCGTCCCACATGCCGCACGGAAGCGGCAGGTCGACGTGGCGCTGTCGAACTCTTTCGGGTTCGGAGGCACCAACGCGAGCGTGATCTTCCAGCGCGTCTGACGAGTTTCGGGACGTCCGGTTGCGTGGCGCAGGGGCATCGCCGGCGTACCGAGTACGCGGCGCCCGGCTGCTGCCTTATTTCGTGCCCAGTTGGTAAACATAGTTTCCAGTCTCGGAGTGCCCGGTCCGGTTTGGCGGGTGGAATCCTGCCCTTGGCCGGAAACGGCGTTTACCGAGGGATTGGTTTGATCGTGCGTCTCGGCTATCGTCCGGTGTGACGAGGGTTGTCGTGCATCGACTTCGGTTCCGCAGGGGAACGGGGTTTGGAGTAACGTATGAGCGATCGCCGATCGCCGGGAGAGAGGACAAGCACGACGCCGACCGGTGAAAGCCGGCGCGGACGGAATCCGACAGCGCGAGAGCGCACCGGACGGCCGCGTCCTCCGAATACCCAACTCTCGATGCTGGAGCCGCGTTCGGCGCCACGTCGACCGGCACGGTTCAGCAAGGCGCAGTCAGGCGACACGACGAGGAAGACACATCCGGTGGTGAGGTTTCTCAACGGACTGATGACGATGCTGGTCGTCGTGGGGCTCGGCGCGATCGCCTCGGGCTACTATCTCAACGGTGTCGTGAATGCTTCCGGTCCGCTCGGAGAAGCCCGTATCGTCTCGATCCCCCGCAACGAAGGCCGGCAGCAGATCGGCGAGCGGCTCGAACGGGAGGGCGTCGTCTCGGATGGTCGTTCCTTTGTCGCCGGCCTCTATCTCATGCAGCTGGTGTCACTGGTGAGCGGCGGCAAGCCGATCAACCTGAAGGCCGGCGAGTACGAGATCAAACCGGGGGCGTCGATCCGCAATGTCGTCGAAATACTGTCGGAGGGCCGTTCGGTCCTCGTCAAGATTACGATTCCCGAGGGGCTCACGTCATTCCAGATCGTCGAACGGCTGAAGGCGGAACAGGCCCTGAGCGGAGACATCCGGCAAGTGCCGGCGGAAGGCACGCTGATGCCGGAGACCTATTCCGTTCCCCGCGGCACGTCGCGGGCGCAGTTCATCGAACTCATGCAGGCCGCACAGAAGCGCGTGCTCGAACAGATCTGGGCGGAGCGGCAGGCGACCCTGCCGCTGAATTCGCCGGAGGAGGCGGTCGTTCTCGCCTCGATCATCGAAAAAGAGACAGGCCGCAACGACGAGCGCGAGCGCGTCGCGGCTGTATTCGTGAACCGACTGAGACAGAAGATGCCGCTGCAGAGCGATCCTACGATCCTCTACGGCCTGATGCTTGGGAAGGTGCAGTGGGGCAAGCCGATCCTGAGAAGTGAAATCCGTTCGCAGACGGCCTACAACACGTACGTCATTCCGGCGTTGCCGCCGGGGCCGATATGCAATCCGGGGCGCGCCGCGCTCGAAGCGGCGGTGCAGCCCGCTCAGACGAACGAGCTGTTTTTCGTCGCGGACGGCAAGGGCGGGCACCTGTTCGCGGCGACCAACCGCGAGCATGAAGCCAACGTGGCGAAGTGGCGCCAGATCGAACGCGAGATGCAGTCGAAATCGGCGGCGCCGGCTGCCGGCTCGGCCGTCAACGTCATCACGCCCGCTCAGGGTGGTCCGGCGAAATCGGGTCCCGTCATGCTCCAGAGCCCGCCGCCGGGAGGGCAGTCAGCACCGGTCGTGCCGAAGACGCTGAATGCGGGAGCGGCGTCAGCCCAGCCGGCGAAGTCGGGCGGACAGAAGCAGTGACGCCACGGACCGGACTGTCGCGCCTACGAGCCTGCGCCTTCCTGTCGGCCGCGATCGCCGTGATGTTCTCAGGGGTCGTATCCTGCGTCCAAGCGCAGACGGCAACAGGCCGCGAGGGGCAGGACATGCGGCAGACGATCGGCATGGTGGAGGCGGCGGAGCGCGGCGATCTTTCCGCCATCAATCGGCTCATCATCGTCGGCACGAGCGTAGACGTGCGAGATGAAATGGGCCGCACGCCGCTCTTGGCCTCGGTGCAGAATAATCAGCTCGAGGCTTTCAAGCTGCTGATGGCGGAAGGCGCCGACATCAACGCCGTCGCACGCAACCAGGATACGCCGTGGCTGCTCGCCGGTGCGCTGGGGCGCGCCGAGATGCTGCGGCTCATGATCCCGAAGGGGCCGGATCTCAAGCTCAGGAACAGGTTTGGCGGCACGGCGCTCATTCCGGCCTGCGAACGCGGGCACGTGGAGGCGATACGTGTCCTCCTCGGTACCGCCATCGACGTCAATCACGTCAACAATCTCGGCTGGACCTGTCTTCTCGAGATCGCGATCCTCGGCAGCGACGACGAGCGGCATCTTGAAGCGGCGCGCCTCGTGCTCGCAGCGGGGGCCAGAACGGATATCGCCGACCGGAAAGGTGTTACGGCCCTCGGGCATGCGCGCGCACGTGGTCTTACCAGACTCACTATGATCATCGCGGCGGCCGGGGGGCGTTGACGGACTGGTTTCGGGGCTAGATGACGGCCGTTTTCGTCCTCAAGGTGTGGGCGCGGAACAGAACCGCGAGTGCGGTCGATACCTTGCGCTCGAAGACGCCGTCGGCGCGGCTCGTCAGCACGATCGGGACGCGCGCACCGAGGACGACGCCGGCTGCTTCCGCGCCGGCAAGGTAGTCGAGTTCCTTGGCGAGCATGTTGCCCGATACGAGATCGGGAACGACGAGGATGTCGGCGCGGCCGGCGACTTCTGAGACGATCCCCTTTGCTGCTGCCGCCTCCGGAGAGACGGCGTTGTCGAACGCGAGCGGGCCGTCGAGGGCTGCGCCTGTGATCTGGCCGCGATCAGCCATCTTGCACAGGGCTGCCGCGTTCAGCGTCGACTGCAGCTTGCTCGTCACGGTTTCCACCGCAGACAGGATCGCGACGCGGGGACGCGGATTGCCCAGGGCGTGGGCGAGGTCGATCGCATTCTGGACGATGTCACGGAGGTCTTCGAGGGACGGGGTGATATTGATGGCGGCATCGGTGATGAAGTAAGGGCGGTCGGATTTCGGCAGGTCCATGACGAAGACATGGCTCAGACGGCGGGCCGTGCGGAGCCCGGTCTCGCGCGCAAGTGCCGGCACGAGCAGTTCGTCGGTATGGAGCGCGCCCTTCATGATGATGTCGACCTTGCCTTGGCGCGCCAGGGCGACGGCCTCTTCGCCGGCGGCGTGGCTGTGCGGGGTCGATACGATCTCGACGCCGGTGAGATCGATGCCGGCGTCGGCGGCCGCGCTCCGGATCCTCGTCTCCGGCCCGATCAGAACGGGGACGATCAGGCCGGCGCTCGCGGCTTGACGGTGACGGTGTTG
>DAOMWV010000128.1:2854-8796 GCA_035436725.1 Hyphomicrobiaceae bacterium | reverse complement strand
CGACGGGACCGTCCGGGAATGACGGCGCCGGTCGGCTTCGGCCCGTGTCAAGGTACCCGCGGCGGCTCGACGAACAGGCCGACGATCTTCCTCGAGAGCGGCAGGACGAACAGGACGGTGGGGAACGCGATCGCCCACGACATGGCCCATGACGGCATCCAGGTCTGGAAGAAATTGCCAGACAGTCCGAGCGCGCGCCATGTCGAGATACCGGAAATCACGAACGACATGATCATGGTCAGGAAGAACGGCACCGCGACCGCGTTGTATTTCGGCGGGAGTTTCGACATGCGGGAGGGCTCTGGTTACTTCGGTGCGCGCTTCGCCAGGATGCGCTGCAGCGTCCGGCGATGCATGTTGAGGCGGCGCGCCGTTTCGGAAACATTGCGATTGCAGAGTTCGTAGACGCGCTGGATGTGTTCCCAGCGGACGCGATCGGCGGACATCGGATTTTCAGGTGGCTGGGCGCGCTCACCAGGGGCGGCGAGGAGGGCGTCGGTCAGTTCGTCCGCGTCGGCGGGCTTGGCGAGGTAGTCGGTCGCGCCGAGTTTCACCGCCGTCACGGCTGTCGCGAAATTGCCATAGCCCGTCAGCACCACGGAGCGCGCGTCCGGACGCAGCTTCACGAGTTCGGCAAGAAGATCGAGCCCGGAGCCGTCGTCGAGGCGCAGGTCGACGACCGCGAACGCCGGGGGGCTCTGGCGAAACAGCTCAATCCCTTCGGCCACCGAGGCGCCCATGCGCACCTCGAAGCCGCGCGACTCCATGGCACGGCCCAAACGCTGGAGAAATGCCTTGTCGTCATCCACCAGCACGAGCGATCGGTCGGCCGGCAACTCGTCGGGTTTGAAGGTCAGATCTTCGGACACGTATCGGCTCCTGAATTGCGCGACACTATACGTGTCGAGGCGATCGACTGAAAGTCCCATTCGATCGTCCGCCAGACCAACTCCGCATCGCCGAGGCGGTCCATGCGCCAGATCAATATGCCGGTGCGTTGCGGCGCAATCGCCATGTGCCCGCTTCGGTTTCCTCGAATTTCGCCCGTGGCCACTGGACGCGTACAATCGCGCCGCGGGCCGGTAGCGGGCGGTTTTCGAGGGACACGCGCGCGCCGGAGCGCTCGAGCAGGGTCTTTGCGATGAAGAAGCCAAGCCCCAGTCCGGAATGCCCGGCGGCGTCTCCGGGGGGACGGGTTTTCGCGGAGCGTGACGTCACATAGGGCTCGCCGAGACTCTCCATCACGTTGGCGGCGAATCCAGGTCCGTCGTCCGTGACCGTGACGCTCACGTCACGATCGGACCAGCGGCCAGTAATCGTGACTTCGGTCGCCGCGAAGTCGGCAGCGTTCTCTATAAGGTTGGCGAGGCCGTGGATCATGCCCGGCAGGCGCTCGCCCGTCGGCTCCGGCCGGCTCGGCTCGGGGCAGCCGTCAGCCGGTCGCGTGTCGACGACGATTTTTGCCTTCAGGTCGCGATAGGGCGCGGCGGCTTCCTCGATCAATTGGGAGACCGACAGGTGGGCATGCATCGGGTCGCGCTCAGTCGGGCTGCGCGTCAGCTTCTGCATGATCTCACGGCAGCGCATTGCCTGCGACTGGATAAGGGCGAGATCGTCGCCGAGGGGTGTTCCGGGCGGAACCTCGCGCGAGAGTTCCTTCGCGACGACGGTGATCGTGGACAGTGGTGTTCCGAGTTCGTGGGCTGCGGCCGCGGCGAGGCCATCGAGGGCGTGCAGGCGCTGTTCACGGGCCAGAACGCTTTCTGTGGCCGCCAGTGCAGCCGACATCTGCCCGGCCTCCCGCGCGAGGCGCCAGACATAGAAGGCGAGAAAGCCCATGCCGGCCAGTGCCGATGCCAGCATACCGGCCTTGTAAAGGTCGGGCAGATCGAGCGACTGGCCGGGAAACCAGGGCAAGGGATGATGCGTCAACGTGAGGATAATGGCCAGAGCGGCGGTCAAGACGGCCAGCAGCAGGGTTGCTGCAATGGGCTGTGTCGCGGCCGAGACGGTCACGGGCGCGACCAGTAGGAACGCGAAGGGATTGTCCATTCCGCCTGTGAGGTAAAGCAGGACGGAAAGCTGGAGGGTGTCATAGACGAGGAGGCAAGCGGAAAAGCGCGGATCGACCCGATAGCCCGGTGCGAACACGATGCGCAGGATGATGTTCAACCATGCCGAAGACGCGATGGTCGCGAGACACAGCCCGATGGGGAGATCGAATCCGAGCCCGAAATAGACGACGACGATGGTCAGGAGTTGGCCGAAGACGGCAAACCAGCGCAGTCGCACCGATGTATCGAGGCGCAGCTGGCCGCCACTGGCGCCTATCTGGCCGGAGGCAAAGTTCGCTTTGAGCCATCGGGGCATCGGCGTTCCAGGGTCCCTGCCGGTTTCCACCGTCTCAGGCCGGAGATAGCCCGAACCTGTCGAAACATACAACCGCGACCTGCGCGCGGGTTAACCCTGTTCCGAGTTCTGTGACCGGAATGACGACGGGGGATGCCAAACCCGGATGGGAGAACACCGGATTTGCCTATGGTCTACGGGCATTTCAGCGGCTGCTATGAGGAAAAGCGGCGCGACTTGCCGGACTCAGGTGTGGCGGAAAAGCAGGTTGTAAGCGCTAAGAGGTTTGACCCGGCCGCGAATCAAGCGAGGCTCAGGGATCGCTCCAATTGGACGGAAGTATGAAAGATCGTGGACCGGAGTTGTGAGTTAAGCTCGGGTTCGGTTCAGGCGCCGAGGGCTATCGTCCGACGCATGCGTGGTTCCACAGGCCCCGGAGGTCCTTCAAGCGATGCAGCGAATGCTCTATCACTGGTACGAACTCTCTCATGCCGCCGTGCGGCCGGCCCGGGCTGCGGCCGACGGATACCGGATCTTCTTCAACAATCCCTTCAATCCGCTGACCCACACCGCATTCGGGCGGAGCACGGTCGCGGCCTGCGAGGTTTTCGAGCGGACGACGCGGCGCTACTCCAAGCCGTCCTTCGGTCTCGAGACGACGACCGTCGACGGCCGGAAGGTCGGCGTGAGGGAAGAGGTGGTCTGGGAGACACCGTTCTGCAAGCTGCTGCACTTCGCCCGTGATCTTCCCGCCGAAGTGCGGGACGTGCAGCCGAAGCTGCTTCTCGTCGCGCCGATGTCCGGACACTACGCCACGCTGCTGCGTGGAACGGTCGAGACGTTCCTGCCCGATCACGAGGTCTACATCACGGACTGGCAGGACGCACGCGAAGTACCGGTGACAGCCGGCAGCTTCGATCTCGACGACTACATCGACACGATGCGGGACATCTTCCGCTTTTTCCGTGGTGACGTGCACGTGTTCGCGGTCTGCCAGCCGTCGGTGCCGGTCATGGCGGCGGTAGCTGTCATGGAAGACGACGACGATCCGTTCGTGCCGCTCAGCGTCATGCTGGCAGGCGGGCCGATCGACACGCGCGTCAGCCCGACGGCGGTGAACGAGCTCGCCGAAAAGAAGGGCATCAACTGGTTCCGCAACAACGTCATTACGACCGTGCCGTGGCCGTCGCAGGGGTTCGGCCGGCAGGTTTATCCCGGCTTCCTCCAGTTGACGGGGTTCATGACGATGAATCTCGACCGTCACGTCACGGCACACAAGGAGCTGTTCCTGCACCTTGTGCGGGGAGACGGTGACAACGCCGAGAAACACCGGGATTTCTACGACGAGTATCTGGCCGTCATGGACCTGACTGCAGAGTTCTACCTGCAGACGATCGAGAGCGTCTTCGTGGAGCACAGACTGCCGCGTGGCGAGTTCATGCATCGCGGGCGACGTGTCGATCTCGGACGCATCCGGCGCGTGGCACTGATGACCATCGAGGGCCAGAACGACGACATCACCGGGATCGGCCAGTGTCGCGCGGCGATCGATCTGTGCACCGGGATCCCCGACAGCAACAAGCAGCACTTCGAGTGCCCGAAGGTCGGCCATTACGGCGTCTTCAACGGGTCGCGGTTCAAGGCCGAGATCGCGCCGAGAATGCGGCATTTCCTCCGCCGGTTCGATCCTAGAACGAAATCGTTGCCGGCATTTTCCCTGTTGCCTGCCGGCGTCGCATCAAGCCGGCTGTCTTCGATCGACGACAGCGGCAGCCTGCTGCCGGATGCGTCTGCCGTGTTCTCCTTTTCGCCGGCAAGCGACATGGAACCGGATGCGATGGCGTCGGCGATGATGAAGCCGGTGCGCGGCGTGCCTGCGGTCGAAGGTATTTCGGCAGTGAGCACTGCGGTCGCCAACCAGTTCGTGCCGATCGGAATCGCCATGACGTCCGCGTCGCTACGATTTTTTGCAACCATCAGCCAGGCGACGCTCGAAATGTTCGACCGCGTCGAGGTTGCGCAGGCGCAGATCGAGGAAACTTTCGAGAGCGCATGCGAGCCACAGTCGACACCGCATCTCGTCACTGCGGCCGAATAGACACGACCGTTCGTGCCTTTATCGTGCCACGTAGGGCATCCGGATCAAAGCCGGATGCCTTTTTTGTGCCGCAAGTTGCGTGCGACTTGGCAGCCGGTTATGTGACGCAACACAGAATCCTCGGTGCAGCGGGACTAGCGGCCAAATCAAAAGCCTGTCGCATGTGATCGCGTAACGCGGTAAGAACTGTCGTCGGTGCCATCGGCGAACTCGAGAGTCGGAGAGCGATGAAGCGACCAAAGCTCAAGAGTAAGGACAAGGCGTCCCCTGTGCCGCGGACTATCGCACTCGCGGTTTCAGGTATCGAAGCGCCCGTCGAATTGAAACGGCATCCCAATGCGCGGCGCATGACGTTGCGTGTTCATCAGGCGCGGCGTGTCGTGCTCGTCACGATGCCTATGCGTTGCCGGATCGAGGAGGCGGATCGCTTCCTCCGGTCGCACATCGACTGGATTCAGCGGCGTTTGAGATCGCTGCCGCAGTCGGTGGAGTTCGTGGATGGCATCAGGCTTCCGATCCGTGGCATTCTTCATTCGGTCGTCTTCGAGCCGCAACGTCGCGGCGGGCCGGTGGTCGAGCAGCGTGACGAGCGGACGGGAGCGGTGCTGTCGGTTCGTGGTACGGCGGAAACCGCGCCACGGCGGCTGATGGACTGGCTCGTCGAGGAGGCGCGCCGGGATCTGGATGCGGCGGTGCTGGTGCATGCGCGGCGTCTAGGGCTCAGACCGCGAAAATTGTCGATCCGGGATCAGGGCAGCCGCTGGGGGTCGTGTTCAAGCACGGGAGCGCTGTCGTTCTCCTGGCGGCTGGTCATGGCGCCACCGCACGTTCTCGACTACGTGGCGGCCCATGAGGTCGCTCATCTCAAGGAAATGAACCACAGCGCGCGGTTCTGGGCTCTCGTCAAGTCGACAATGCCAGACATGGATGTCGCGCGGGCGTGGCTGAATGTGCACGGTCTCGAATTGCACCGCTTCTCACCGCGACACGGTTAGGCCGCTGCGGCGCGATCAATTACGTGCGCCGAGCGCCATCATGCCGGCGGGTGCGGCCTGTCGACTCGTTGGCGACGGCGGGTTTGCCTGTGTGATCGGCTCGTTCCGAGCTGCTTCGGCCGCCTGTGCTGTCGGTGGCGTGCCGGATCGTGGCGTCGATGTCGTAGTCCGGTACGTAGCTGCCAAAGCACCAGGGCTGTCTGCGGTCTGCACGGGAAGCGTCCGAACCTTCTCGTCGATGAAGGATCTGACATTGCCCGGCGCGGACGTCTTCGGCTGCATGCGCTTCTGTGCGCTCGAGCCATCCAGCCTGTTGACGAGGTCGCCGATGGGATCGCCGGTTTCCGATGCGGCTGCCGGTTCGACGTGCTGGCGTGTTCCCGGGAGCGCTCGTGGCGGCTTTCCGGAATGTGCGGCCGTCAACAGGTCATGCCAAAGTCGCGCCGGCAGCGAGCCGCCGGCGATGCCGCCAAGCAAGTGCGGCAGCTCGGTGCCCGGAT
>DAOMWV010000128.1:0-2844 GCA_035436725.1 Hyphomicrobiaceae bacterium | reverse complement strand
AGCGAGCCGCCGGCGATGCGGTTCATCGACCTGCCGTTGTCATTTCCGAGCCAGATGCCTCCGACGTAATGCGCGGTGTAGCCGACGAACCAGGCGTCGCGGAAATCCTGGCTGGTGCCGGTCTTGCCGGCGGCGGGATGGTGGGCAAGGGCTGCGCGACGGCCGGTGCCGGAAACGAGCGTGGCGTTGAGCATGTCGCTCATGATGCCGACGTGATGCGGTGTTACGATACGGCGTACGCGCTGTTCGGGGCGCTGATAGAGCCTTTCGCCGCTTTCGGTGCTGATCCTGCGGATGATGTGCGGTTCGACCGCGTCGCCGCCATTGGCGAAGACGGCGTATGCCGACGTCAGTTCGAGGAGTGACGTTTCGCTCGTGCCGAGTGCGGTGGAAGGGCTGTCGCGCTGTTCAATTCTCACGCCGAGGCGGTTTGCCACAGCCACTGTCTTCAGCGGTCCATTGTCGACGTGCAACCTGACCGCAACCGAGTTTATGGATTGGGCGAGCGCGGTGCGGAGTGTCGTCTGGCCCTGGTAAGTACCGCTTTCGTTGCGGGGCGCGTAGCCGCCGATCATCACAGGCAGGTCGAACACCGGGCTGTCGGCCGTCATGCCGGCCTCGACTGCGGCGAGGTAGACGAACGGCTTGAACGCCGAGCCCGGCTGGCGGCGTGCGCGTGTGGCGCGATTGAACTGGCTTTCAGCGTGGTTGGCGCCGCCCACCATGGCGCGGATTTCACCGGTCGGGCTCATCAGGAGCGCGCCGACCTGTGTCACGTTGTTGGTCGAGCCTTCGGTGCCGATCAATTGCGCTGCCAGGGTCTGGGCGGTCCGCTGAAGCGTGGCATCAATCGTCGTTTCGATATTGAGGACGCGAACGTGGTTCGCCTGGAGCGAGGGGAGACGCTCGAGGACATAGTCCACCGCGTACTCGAAGCCGGTTGGGTCCCGGCTCGAGGGGGGGTCGTAGAACCTGATCTCCTGAGCGAGCGCCTCGGCCTTCTGCGCTTCTGTGATGAAGCCGGCGTCATGCATCTTGGCGACGACGATCCGGGCGCGTCGGCGCGCGTTGCTCGGGCTTGAAAGTGGCGAGAACTTCGATGGCGCCTTCAGTAGTCCTGCGAGCACTGCGCCTTCCGCGATGGTCAGGGAACGCGCGCTCTTGTCGAAATAGCGCTGGGCCGCGGCTTCAATACCGTACGCGCCGCCGCCGAAGTAGACGCGATTGAGGTAGAGTTCGAGAATGTCCGACTTGGTGAGACGCAGCTCGAGCCAGAGCGAGAGGTACAGTTCTTCGAGCTTGCGGCTGATGCGGCGCTCGGAGGACAGGAACAGGTTCTTGGCAAGCTGCTGGGTCAGCGTCGAGCCGCCCTGGGCGTATCGACCGGCGCGAAGGTTCGCGAATACAGCGCGCGCGAGACCCCAGGGATCGACGCCCCAATGCTCGTTGAACCGGCGGTCTTCGGTCGCGATGACCGCGTCGGTGACGTGGCGGGGGAGAAAGTCGACAGGAATGTAATCATAATGCTGTCCGCGTTCGGCGAGCACTGTGCCGTCGTGCGCGAGCACCCGAATGACGGGGGCCTGCTCGTCCTTGCGCAGCGCCATCGGGTTCGGTACGGCGATGGTCGTTATCGTCATCGCGACGGCCAGTGCCGCGGCCCCGAGCAGCGACACGGCTGCGCCCATCCTGAGGCCCAGCCGCACGAGGCGACGCCGTTTCGAGTGCACCGGCGTCTCGGACATTGCCGGGGCCGGGATCTGTAACGCACTGTGCCGACCCATGCCCCATCCGAGGCCAAGTCGTTTTGGTCTTGCAGCTGGCGCGTCGAGACGCGGCGGCGCGGGGCTTTCGCGCCTGCGGTTCATCTCGTTGTCGAAGAGTCCCATCGCCCGCGTGAGATCCTGTTACGCATGACCTGTCCCTGGCCGTGCGCGCACGGACCACCTCGATGCACAGTATCGTGAGGATGGCTAACGACGGGTAAACCCGTGACCCGTTCTGACGGGTTTATCGCCCCGATCCGTGAATGAGACGCGCACCGATCGCGATGAACATTCCGACGACGATACGTGACAGCAGGGTGAAGCCCATCAGAACGATCGAGCTTTCATGAAGAACCGTTCGGGCGATGATCTCGTGCTGCGGGTTGGACGAGAAAGAGACGATCCACGCCTTCAGGCCCAGGGCCGCCTTGAACAGGGAGAGCATCAGGTTGGGATAGGCCACGTAGCAGAGCACCATGGCGATGACGCCGAGCACCAGGGACATGGCTACGTTGCCGAGCGAAAGAAGATAACGGACCGTATAGACCGACACGTGTGTGCTCCGTCACTGGCAGATGCGGTGGCTGCGACTGCTGGTTCAAGTCACCATAGCGGAAAATGCAGCCGGAGCGGGACAAATTGGGATCGTACCTTTTCCCGCTGTGCGAAGGTCATTCGCACGAGGTACGGGGCCGTTACTGAGTGCGGACCGGGCGACTGACGAGGCCCGAGGCGCGTTGCGCGTTCGGCGGTGTCGACGGGACGAGTGCGCTCAGGTTCACAGCCTCCCCTTTGAACTGTTGTGCCCACATCAGGGCTGCGACCTGCTCAGCGGGACGGAGATGCATCGGCGGCTGTCCCCCTGCCTGATCGAGGAGTTCGAGCGCGCGCTTGAAATCCGGATGTACGAGCTGGATGAGAGCGGGATCGTCAGCCGACGAAGTCTGGGTCATCAACGGTGCGATCGGAAACGGCCGGTATGACAATTCCTCGGGGTGCTCCTCGTCGTAGGCCGGGGCCTGAACGAATCCATTGGCCCAGCCATTGCCGTCGATCAGATCAGAGATCGAGTCGGGTT
>DAOMWV010000127.1:0-8813 GCA_035436725.1 Hyphomicrobiaceae bacterium | reverse complement strand
AGGGCGCGGACAGTGTGGCGGCCGACAAAACCCGAGCCACCGTAAACGGTTGCGAGCTTGCCTTGTGGAATGAACGGGGCCGTCATCGTCGCGTTAACCTCTGGTATGGAAGCGGAACCGATTGCCGGACAGGAGGCCGGAACCGCGGGTCGATCAGAGGTTCATTTACCGTCCGAAGGGGCGGCTGTGAAGGCGTCCATTCGTCGTCGGTGCGGCGGGGGTCGTGCAATACGGGTGCTGGTACGCAAGCAAGGGCATTGTGGAGGCGGGATTTGGCCGTAAACTCGTCGTGTCCGATAGATGGCGAGAGTTCAAACACGGCCCTGCATGACGAGTGACCTCGTTTACGTAGCAACAGCGCTGATGGCCGTGCTGACGGCGTTCATCGCCGGTGTCTGGCTTTCGCCGCGCCTTCGTGCAGGCCGCATCGTCTACGATACGACGCCGGACCGGCCGATCGGTTTCGGCCCCGAAATGACCTGGCTTGCGGTGAAAAGCGGTGACACGTTCGAAGTCGCGGCGGCGCTCGGGGTCGAGCATCTGACGCCGGCGAACTGGAGCACCGGCCTCGGTACGGTTCACGACAATGAACTCGGCGATGGACGCGTGTTTTTCACGCCACCGGTGGACGGATGGACGCTGGTGGTGGGGCGTGCGCTGCCCGTTCCGCTCGGCAAGGCCTTCGTCGACAAGTGCACGCCCTTGCTCGCGACTCTCGGGCGACGCTTTCCGGAAGCACAGATGTTCGCCGTGCACGATGCGATCGACTACGTGGCCTGGGCGCGGGCCAGCAGAGGCGCCGTCGAACGCGGCGTGGCGTGCAGCGACGTCGATCTCGTCTGGAGCGTAGGGGCAACGACGGCGGAGGAGCGGGCGCTGGGTCTCAAGGGTTATGAACTGCGCGGCGTCGAGGCGCGCGTTGGGGATGCCGGTGGTCGCATGCTGCTGCGGCCGACGGAGGCGCACGTTCTCGCGCTCGCGGCGAAATGGAGCCTTGATCCGATGCAGCTCGATGTTAACCGCACCGGCGTCAGCAGCGGGTTCGTGGCACTCGCACCACGAGACTGGCGGATGGAGCGGTCGCGATCAGCGGCTTGATGCGGTTCCAGCGTTCTCGGGAACACAGGTGCCGGGCGCGGGATCACTGCGGCGTCGTGCCGTCCCGATCCGACGTCACGATGGTCGTGCCCCAGCCAGGGAGGGGCATCTCGCGCTGTGGTTCCGCGATCCGGGGAGGAGCGGTCATCGCGGCGCCGCCGCCGGTCACGAGTTGCTGCTGTTGCTGTTGGGTGCGGGTGGGCCGGGCGTGACTGACGGTACGGGCGGTCGGTTGTGCCGCGTCGCGCGGATCGGCGAGGCGTGGTGCGGTGACGGCGGGGTCACGGTCTCCGTGCTGGGGAAGGACAACCGAGGCAACGAAGCTCCAGAAGCCGATCGCATGCCAGAACACGACCCCGAGCGCGAAGCCGAAAATCCCCCAGAGCACTGGACTACGACGTAGGGATGCCGACGAACGGGGCCGGAATTCAGGACGGGTGCGCGCCTGTCGCTGGCGGGGCGGCTCGGCGCGGGATGGCGCGGCTACATCGTTCGTCTGCGCAAGTGTCGGCGCGTTTACATGATCCGCAAGTGCCGACGGGTGTGTATCGTCATGCCAAATCGAACCATCCGTGCCGACGGTGGGTCTATCGCCGGTATACGGCGTACGGCGGTGGCGGCGTTGGACTTGCATCAGGTTCCGCAGAACGAACGCGCGCACGACTGTTCCAGAGATGAATAAGTCGAGATTCGGCCTTTTATTGCAAGCCGTTCCAGAGGCATAAGATTCCGGGAACCGTGGCCGGCGATGCGGTTGTTCACAGGCTTCACGCGGCGAGCGACACTGCTCGGCCGGTGTCGCCCGTCAAACGGAAGAGGCCACGTCAGTGTTCAGATGCGCTGGCCGGAGCCCTGATAGTTGCGCGGCTGGGAGCCGGCCCCGTCACGCACGGGCGGGACGTAGATGCGGTTCGCCGAGCACATGCGGGACTGGTTTTCGTTACGGCCGCAGGGGCGATAGTTGCCGGCCTTATCGAAGCAGATGCGCACTTCCTTGAGGCGGGGGCCGGGCGTTGCGCAATCGACGGCAATGCTGTCGGCCTTCATGTCCGGATTGGCTTTGAGGAAGTCCTGGATCACGGACTGGGGCGAAACCCACATGCGATCGTCGTTGAGGCCGACGAACTGCGGCGGGATCGTCACCTTCTCGAATATCTTGCGCGACAAGTCGAAATAGCCGTCGACGCCGAGGCCGGTGCAGACACCGTGCTTGCGGTACTGGTGGAAGACGAGTTTTTCGCTCGGCATGATGTCGAGCATGCGGTTGGCGACAGGACGGGGGACAAAGCCACGATCGGCGCTCGGGCAGTATTCCGGCCAGCCGCGCTCGAACTGTGGCCATAGGCCGTGCAAGACGAATGAATAGCGCTTGCCGTCGCGGCGATGGCATTGCGGATCATAACTGTCGCGTGGGAGGGAGGCGCAGTAGCTCGGGCTCCAGGACAGCGCCAGCGTGTAGTAGTCGAACTGGCCCGGCTGGGTGATGACCTTCGGGCGGCCGCCCTGGTAGGACGAGGCGTCATCGCGCCCAGAGCCGCCATAGGGGCCGCGCTGCTGGGCGGAGACGGCGCCAGCGACCAGCAATATGGCAGCCGTCGTCAGAGCCCAGCCGAACCAGCCGTTCTGGCCCTTCGGCGGGAGCGACTTCAGGCGTGACGCGAGAACCGAGAGCAGGCCAGCACGCATCGGCAGAGATCCTTACAGTTCAAGATGTTCAGCGGTCGCGTTCGGCGGGTCCGTTCGCCCCACAAAATAGAGATTTCGCACCGTACCGCAACCCTTGCGCGCGGCACATGAGTAACAATCGTCTGGAGGTATCGACGGGCGCCCGCGGCGCGGTCAGACTTCGGTGATGACGCTCCCGTGCAGGGGCGCGGGAACCGACCTATCCAAGGACGCAATCGAGGGAGCGAACCGTGAGTGACACCTACGAAATCCTGGCCCTGAAATACGGCCGCCATGCCAATCGCACCCGGTTCGACAACTTCATGAGCGCGGACGATCACGCCACGCCGCAGCCGATCGACTATTTCGTGTGGGTGATCCGCAACGACGCGCGAACGATCCTGGTCGACACCGGGTTCGATCACGCGGAGGCGAAGCTCCGGTCGCGCGTGCTCGATCGCGAGCCGGTGGAGGCTTTGGCCCAGATCGGCATCAAGGCTGAGACGATCGAGACGGTGATCGTGTCGCATCTCCACTACGATCATGCCGGGACGTTCGACCGGTTTCCGGCTGCTGATTTCCACCTGCAGGAAGCGGAGATGGCCTACGCGACGGGGGCGTGCATGTGCGACGAGGCGCTCAGGAAGCCGTTCACGGCGGATCACGTCTGCACGCTCGTGAAGAAGGTCTATTCGGGTCGTGTGAAATTTCACGACGGCGACGGGCAGGTAGCGCCGGGTGTCACGGTGCACAAGGCCGGCGGTCATTCGATGGGGCTGCAGTGCGTGCGGGTGAAGACGCAGTCCGGCCATGTGGTTCTGGCGTCAGATGCAACGCACCTCTACGAGAACTTCGAGAAGCGGAAGCCGTTCTCGATCACGGTCAACGTGGCGGAGACGCTCAAGAGCTACACGAAGCTCGAACAACTCGCGACGTCGCGTGCGCACGTGGTACCAGGGCACGATCCGATGGTGCTCGAACGCTATCCGGCGATGTCTGCGGCGACGCAGGGGATCGTGCACCGGCTCGACGTGCCGCGGCTCAAGTGACGGCGTACTATCTGCGGACATGGTGAGGCGCGCCGGCAATTGCCGCAATTCGCGAACACTGCGATAAGGGCCGGATAACACACGGAAAGGATGATCTCATGAGACAGATCATGGCGCGTGCGGCTGTTCTCGCGGCGATGGCGGCCGCGGGTGTGCTGGCGACGGCTCAGGATGCGACCGCGCGTGAACGCCGGGGCGGATACGTCGGATACGTCACGGCGGAAAGCCGCTACGGCAGCGGCGTGGTCAGCGGTCCAGTGCGGCAGGGGCCGCGTGGCCTGTTGCAGGTCCGGTTGCCGGGCGGGACGTGGATGGACTGCGGGCGGAGCTGCCGGGAAACTCTGCGGCGGGAAACGGTCGACTTCTGGCAGAGCCGGAACGATCCGAAGAACCCGTATGTGGACGGGCCGGCGTATCTGACGTGGCGCTGGTGGCGGTGAGATTCTCGCGGGAGCGAGCGCACATGAACGAGCGGCGTCCGGTTTCGTCCGGCGCCGCTTCTCTTTTTTGCATGGCTTTCCGGGTTATTCGCCGAAGAGCTGCTTGGTGCCGAGGTTGCGGAACAGCGACTTGATGATGCTTTCGTCGCGGGCGTGGCTCTGGGTCTGGTTCTTGGAGAAGTTCACGACCTTGCCGTCCTTCAGGCCGTATTGCGAAACACGGTCGACGGAGCCGAGCGGGCTGAAATAGACGGCCAGAACCTTGCGATCGGTTTCCTTCGGGGTGAAGAAGGCGGTCTGCTCCTGTGTCGAGGAGATGTAGTAGAAGGTCTGCGCGCCATTGACCGTCGCGGTGGTGGTCGGGGAGCCGAGCACGCCGGCGACCTGGTTCTGGCTCATGCCGACCTGGACCTGCTGGACGTCGGTGTCGTTGAAGTGGTGGCCGTGCCGGGTCACGGTGGGTGCGCAGGCGGCGAGAAGAAGCCCCGTGGCTAGAGCGATCTCGAGCGCGAGAAAGCCCCGCGCACTGGCAACACGACGTGCCGGCGCCGCCGTGTCAGCGGTCTCGATTGTCGGTTCCTCGCGTCGCACGCCCATGCTCCTCAATGTCCAGCCGCCGAATATCCGGCGCAGGTTGCGGCACACGATCCCGAATCAGAGTTGCCGTAGCCCACCAATCCGGCTAACCGAGGCGCAACGGGTGTGCAACGCATCCGGGACAACTTCCCCCAAAGTCCTCTGCAACCGCCGTCGCGCGGGGCGAGGCGCCGGAGGCGGACCTGACGGCCATGCTGAAAAGATTGCTCGACCGGCTGCGGCCGGGTTCCGATCCCCAGGTTCCCCTTTACGAAGCGATTGTGGCGGCAGCCCGGCAACCGAGGCTCTATGCGGACTGGGGGGTGCCGGACACGCCGGCCGGACGCATAGAAATGGTCGCGGTGCATACAGCCATAGTCACACATGCCCTGATGGCGCTGGGACCGGTGGGGGAGGCGCGGGCGCGGGCGGTCTGCGAGCGCTACGTCACCGACATGGACGACAATATGCGCGAGATCGGGGTCGGCGACCTTACGGTGCCGCGCAAGGTCAAGAAGGCGGCTGCGGCCGTCTACGATCGCGTCGCAGCGGTGGGGCGTGTGGCGGAGGCCGCGACCGAAGCGGACCAGGTGCGCGAGGCTGGCAATCTCGTCACACTGGATAGCGGTACCGAACGGCTCGACAGGGACGGTCTCGGGCGATATTTCTCTCGTCTGGTCAAAACGATAGCGGACTTCGACCGCGCGCATTTGCTGGCGCCCGATGCGGCTATCCCACTGCTGGCGAGCGAAATCTGAGTGCGGGCGGGATTGCTTCGTCACGCGCTGGGGACGGGAGCGAAGAAGGTATACAATGGCCAAGGAACCTCGATCGAGCGGGGCGGACGATCAGGCCGGCTATCCGCTGGACTGGATGATCGACGTCGACACGATGGCGGGGCACGGGGCGGACTTCGTGCGATCGGCGACGGAGGACGAGCGGGCCGCGCTCGCGGCGGCACTCGGGCTCGTCTCGTGCGAAAAAATCACGGTTCGGGCCCACGTGGCGCGGCCGGGCGATCACAAATACCTTGTGACTGGAGAGATCCGGGCCGACATCGTGCAGTCCTGTGTCGTCACGCTGGAGCCACTCCGGCAGACGGTCAAAACCGATCTCGAGGCCGAACTCAGGCCGGCGGAGCACATCCCGGAAGCGCAAGGGGCGATCGATCTCAACGACGACGTCGACGTCGAGCCGCTGGCGGGGCACTACATTCCGATGGGGCGGCTGGTGTTCGAGGAACTGGCGGCGGCGATCGATCCCTATCCGCGCAAGGCGGGCGCCGAATTCAAGGGGATCGATACTGCGCCGGACGGGCCGTCGGGCAGCAATCCGTTCGCGGTGCTGGCCCGGCTCAAAGAGAAAAAGCAAGATAAACCCGATGGTTGAGTTGGCGTTTTCGACTGTTGCGCCGGGCGGGCGAGTTGTGCCAACCCTTGCATCGGTTATGGTTCTGGTGGGATGTCCGGTGCGGCCCGGCGAAGATCGCCCGTGATACTGGACAGGGATGACAACGGAATGACGACTGGGGAACCGAGTGTCCTGGCACTCGACTGCATGGGCGGGGACCATGGTCCGAGCGTGGTCGTGCCCGGTGCGGCGATCGCACTTTCCCGGCATCCGGGACTGATGTTCGAACTCTACGGCAATGGTCCCGCGATCGAGCAGGAACTCGCCCGGCATCCCGCACTCAAAGCGCGGTCGAGCGTCCATCACACGGATCTCACCATCGCCATGGATGCAAAACCTTCGCAGGCCCTCAGGCGCGGGCGTGGCTCGAGCATGTGGCTCGCGATCGAGGCAGTGAAAAAAGGGCAGGCGCAGTTCGCCGTCTCGGCGGGGAACACGGGCGCGCTGATGGCGCTGTCGCTGATGATCCTGCGCGCCATTCCAGGGATCGACCGGCCGGCGCTGGCGGGCCAGTGGCCGACGATCAGCGAGCCCAGCATCGTCCTCGATGTCGGGGCAACGATCGGCACAACGGCGCGGGAGCTCAGTGATTTCGCGCTGATGGGGGCGGCGATGGCGCGCGCGATGTTCGGGATCGAGCGGCCGACGGTGGGGCTTCTGAACGTCGGCACGGAAGAGATCAAGGGCAACGAGGAAGTGAAGCAGGCGCACGCCTGGCTGAAGCAGGTCGATCTCGACATCGACTATCGCGGCTTTGTCGAAGGGGACCAGATCGGACAGCGCGTCGTCGACGTCGTCGTGGTCGAGGGGTTCGCGGGCAACATCGCGCTCAAGACGGCGGAGGGAACGGCGAAACAGATCGCGACCTATCTCAAGGAAGCGATGACGTCGTCGGCGCTCGCGAAGACCGGCGCACTGCTCGCCAAGGGCGGGTTCCAGGTGCTCAAACGCCGCATGGATCCGAGACGGGTGAATGGTGGTACGTTCCTCGGGCTCAACGGCATCGTCATCAAGAGCCACGGCGGCACTGATGCGGAAGGTTTTGCCAGCGCCATCGAGGTCGGTTACGGGATGGCGCGGCGGGATATCGTCGAACAGATCAAGGCAGGTGTGGCGTCGTTCCACAGCAAGCTCGAACAGATTACGGCTGCGGAGCAGACGGCTCCGACCGGGGCCGGAGCGGCGACGGGTCAGGCCCGGGCCTCGAACTGAACTCAAAAGGGATAGAAAACGTGGCGGTCATTCGGTCAGTCATTCGGGGTGTCGGGGCCTATCTTCCCAAGCGCGTGCTGAGTAACGCTGAACTCGCCTCGATGGTGGATACCAGCGACGAATGGATCGTCGAGCGCACCGGCATCAGCGCGCGGCACATCGCCGCCGAGGGTGAACTGACGTCCGATCTCGGGATCGCGGCGTCGCGGCAGGCGCTGGTACGCGCCGGCATCGATCCGCTCGACATCGACCTCGTGATCTGTGCGACGGCGACGCCCGACAGGACCTTTCCGGCGACTGCGGTTCGAATCCAGAACCAACTCGGCATTTCGAAGGGCGCGGCGTTCGACGTGCAGGCGGTATGCTCGGGGTTCGTGTACGGGCTGACGACGGCGGATGCGCTGCTCAGGACAGGGCAGTTCAAGCGCGCGATCGTGGTGGGCGCGGAGACGTTTTCCCGCATCCTCGACTGGAATGACAGGACGACGTGCGTCCTGTTCGGGGATGGAGCCGGGGCGGTCGTTCTCGAAGCGCAACCGCAGAAGGGGGCGCGGGAGGATCGGGGTATCCTGTCGACGATCATCCGCTCGGACGGGCGGTACGAGGATCTCCTCTACGTGGACGGCGGGCCGGGTTCGACGAAGACGGTCGGCCATCTCCGGATGAACGGCCGCGAGGTGTTTCGCCATGCGGTCCAGAAGATCTCGGGCGTCATCGAGGAAACGCTGGTCGCGACTGGGTATGCAGCGGAAGATATCGATCTGTTCGTGCCGCATCAGGCGAACAAGCGCATTCTCGACGGTATCGCCAAGAAGCTCGGGGTCAGTCCCGAAAAGATCGTGATCACCCTCAACAAGCACGGAAACACAAGCGCTGCCTCGATTCCGCTTGCGCTCAACGAAGCGTTCGAGTCGCACAAGGTATCGGACGGCAAGCTCGTGCTGATGGAGGCCATGGGAGGCGGGTTCACGTGGGGAGCGGTGCTGGCGCGTTGGTAAACGCGGCATCCACAGGCTCGCGGTATGTTGCGTTTTCTTTCATGAATTCAATTTGTTGCGACAATGTTCCGTTTGACCGACGGAAGACCAGCGGCTAGCATCCCCGAGGCTTATTCTCGAAGGAGTTGCGTGGTGAGTTCAAATACATTGACGAGAGCCGATCTGGCAGAGGCGCTGGTTCAGAAGGTCGGGCTGCCGCGCAACGAATCGCAGGAAATGGTCGAGAGAATTCTCGGCGAGATTTCCGATACGCTCGCCAGCGGCGAGGCGGTCAAGCTGTCGTCGTTCGGCTCGTTCGGCATTCGCTCCAAGGCGCAGCGCATCGGGCGCAATCCGAAAACCGGTGAGGAAGTGCCGATCACGCC
>DAOMWV010000126.1:0-8922 GCA_035436725.1 Hyphomicrobiaceae bacterium | reverse complement strand
GCCTTCGCCGCCGCCGTGGCGTCGGCGAGCCGTGCCGCCGGCACCAGCATCCGCGTCGGCGCGTTGCACGACTGACCCGAATTCCGCATACAAAGCTTGACGCCTTCGACGACGAACTTCTGAAGGTCAGCATCGTCGAGAATGATGTTGGCGCTCTTGCCGCCGAGTTCCTGTCCGACCCGCTTGACCGTCGGCGCGGCCCGGATCGCAACTTCGATACCCGCTCGCGTCGAGCCCGTGAACGAAATGACATCGATCCCCGGATGCGACGCCATGACGGCTCCGACGTTCGGCCCATCACCGTTGACGAGGTTGAACACGCCTTTGGGCACCCCGGCTTCATCGAGGATTTCGGCAAGGATCATCGCGTTGAAGGGCGCGACCTCGGACGGCTTCAGCACCATAGTCGCACCTGCAGCGAGCGCGCCCGCCACCTTGCAGGCAATCTGGTTCGCCGGCCAGTTCCACGGCGTGATCATGCCGGCAACACCGATCGGCTCGCGCACGATCTCCGTCGCCCCGAGGCTCTCCGTGAAGGGGAAATCCTTGAGGAGGTCGAATGCGGTTTTGAAATGGCCCATCCCGGCACCGGCTTGGAACCGCGTCGCGAAACCGAGCGGCGCCCCCATCTCCGCACTGATACATTTGCCGATGTCGTTGAAGCGCGTCTTGTAGACGGCAAGAATTCGTTCGAGCAGCGCAAGACGCTCCTCACGGCTCGTGAGAGAATAGGTCTCGAAGGCTGCACGTGCTGCAGCCACCGCCTTGTCGACGTCGGCCGCCGACCCCATCGAAACCTGGCCGATCACCTCTTCGGTCGCCGGATTGATAACGTCAGCTGTTTTTGCCTCGACCGGGTCGACCCAGACGCCACCAATGAAAAACTTCGTTGGATGTTGCGGAAGCATGGCGAAAACTCCGATAGTGAAAGGCAAATTCTTGTGAGAAACCGACGCGCGCCGAAACCCTTATGACGCGTCCGTGGCCGCCTCTTCGATCACGGCGATCAGTGCGCCCTGCGTGACCTGCGCGCCCTCGGCCACGGCAATTCTCGCAGCGATCCCCGAGGTGGCAGCCGTGAGCACGTGCTCCATTTTCATGGCTTCCACGATCGCGATGCGTTGACCTTTCTCGACACCGTCACCGGCGGCCACAAAGATCTTCGCGACCCGGCCATTGATCGGCGCCCGCACCGCGCCCGAGCCGAAGCCGTCGTCGATCTGCGACGCATCGAACACTGGCCAGGACACCGTCGAGTGCTGCATTTTCTCGAACACGTAGGCGACCCCGTCGCGCGCATCCCCGACGGCTGCTGCGATCTCGCTCCAGACATGCGCGTCGAATTGCGACACCTGCTCGCCCGGCCAGCGCCCCTCGACGCCGTCCACCGAAACACTGAGCCGGCCATCCTGCCAGTGCGCCACTGCCTCGCGCGTCTTCCCCTCGACGACCACTGGAAACGTCGTCGTGCGCGGCCGGCCGAACTGGAACGCGTCCGAGGTCGCCCAAGGCCGCAGCGCACGTGTCGTCGCCTCGGACGCCAGACGCCGCTCCTCGAGGAGCAGCCGCGCTCCGACCGCGACCCGCCGCGCATCCGTGCCCGCTGTCGTCAACTGCGCTATCTCACGACCGATGAGCCCCGTGTCCATCGCGCCGGCCTGCACGTCGTCACGGCTCAGCAGCGCGTGCAGGAACGGCAGGTTCGACTTGAGACCCTGCAAACGCGTGGTTTCCAGCGCAACGAGCATCTGACGGATGGCCTCGTTGCGATCCGCACCTGATACGATCAGCTTGGCGATCATGGAATCGTAGAACGGCGAGACCGCATCGCCGGACGCAACTCCGGTTTCGACGCGCGTGCCCTGAACGGGCGGCCGGAACTCTATGATCTGGCCGACCGACGGCGTGAAACCGTTCGCCGGATCTTCGGCGCAAAGCCTGATCTCGATCGCATGTCCGGAAAGCCTGATCTTCTCCTGGGGCAGCGGAAGACCCTCCCCGCTCGCCACCCGGATCTGCCACTCGACGAGATCGAGCCCCGTGATCTCCTCCGTCACCGGATGCTCGACCTGCAGCCGCGTATTCATCTCGATGAAGTACCAGCGCGCGGTCTCGTCGAGCGCCCCGCCCTCGACCAGGAACTCGACCGTGCCCGCCCCTGCGTACCCGACACTCTTGGCGAGCGTCACCGCTGCGTCGCAGATCTTGCGCCTGAGGGACGTACTCATACCCGGTGCGGGAGCTTCCTCGATGACTTTCTGGTTGCGCCTCTGCAGCGTGCAGTCCCGCTCGAAAAGATGCACCGCGTTGCCATGCGTATCGCCGAATACCTGCACTTCGATATGTCGTGGCTTGACGACGACTTTCTCGATCAGCACGTCCGGATTTCCGAACGCGCTCTCCGCCTCGCGCCGCGCGCTGTCGAGAAGCTCCGGCAGTTCCGCCGCGGAATTGACGAGCCGCATGCCGCGCCCGCCACCGCCCGCAACCGCCTTGATCATGACGGGATAGCCGATCTTCTGCGCTTCCTTCTGCAGCGTCGCCGCATCCTGTGCGCGCCCTTGATAGCCCGGCACGACCGGGACGCCCGCCTTGATCGCGATGTCCTTCGCCGCCGCCTTCCCGCCGAGGGCGCGCATGGCGTCACCACCCGGACCGATGAAGGCGATACCTGCCGCCTTGCACGCGTCCGGCAGATCGGGGTTTTCCGACAGGAACCCGTACCCCGGATGGATCGCATCCGCACCGGACGACTTCGCCGCTGCGATGATCTTGTCGATCACGAGATAGCTCTCGGTCGCAGGCGAACGGCCGATGTGGATGGCTTCGTCGGCGTCGCGCACGTGCATCGCCCGCGCATCCGCGTCCGAATACACCGCGACCGTGGCGATCCCCATGCGCCGCGCCGTGCGAATGATGCGGCAGGCGATTTCACCACGATTGGCGATGAGGATCTTCTTGATCATGCGTTGACGCTTTCCGTTCCGGACCTATCGACAGGCCAGCCGGCCCCGGTTCGTTTCTAGTGGAACCGGACGGCCGTGAAAACAGCACGAGCCTGAAGTTCGGGAAAATCGCCGGCAGCAACCGGGGTTTCAATGGCAGTTAACGATTTATCCGGGGCTGCAGCGCCCCTGATATTGCGACACGACCGCCTGCCCGAGAACGCCAAAATGGCGAGAATGAACGGCCGGATGCGACCCCGACACCTCGTCGCGGTCATAGATCGTCGTGACATTGAGGAAACCCTCGGCCGCAACTTCGAGGAAATGCAGGGCGTTGACGGCGAGAACGACCTTGACCGGCACCTCGCCACCGGCCTGCTCCATCACCGCGGTCTGGCGTGCCCGGTCGATGCCCTTGAAGCCGAATGCCATTGCTTTGACATTTTCGGAACGGAAGAGGCCCTTGTCGAAGACGAACACGTGCCCCTTCTCGAAGTCGCAGCGAAACACCGCAGGTTCGGCCGCTGAAACAGCCTCCGGAGCGATCGTCATCCAGGCGATGATCGCGGCGGCGGCAACCGAAGACACTCCACCATGAACCACGCGAAATCCTCCCACGTTCCTTCAAGCACCCTTCCGCCAACACGCGCCGAAAAGCAAGTCCCGGCGCTGGTGCGCGCGTCCGATCGGTGCTACGCGGGGCGCAGGCCTCCGTGTGATCAGGTGTCGACGCCGACGCCTGCCGTTGCCCCTACCGGTTTCTGACCTCGATGACCTCTGCGATCGATCTGCTGCGCGCCCTTACGAAAGTTCCGCCGCCATCCTTCACGGCACAGGAGCGCCGTATCCTCTCCACGACCGGATTACCGGTCGAGGTCGGCCCGGTCCCCGATCCCGACGTTGCCGCCCTGCGTGCCGAACTGCTCCCGCTCGTCGAGCCCCTCGATCTTCCGGGTCTCGTCGCGGCGTTCGAAGTCGCAGCCGCCAATCCCGTATTCTCTGGTCGCGGATACAGGACCTTCCGCGTGCCGTTCGAACTGATGATGCGGCCCGTCGAAACCGCCGCGCACGACCCGGCCGAAGCGGCCGTCGCCCTCATGCCATACGAGGCCGCCTGGAAACTCGATCGCAAGTCGCCGTCCATTGCGGCCGCCTACGCCATGGCACTCGCCACCGTAGCCGCCTCCATGAAGGCGCGCGACACCTCGGATGACGGCGACGGCGAGGCCGAGGCCTGCTACGAACGTGCCTGTCAGGTGCTCGACGAGGTGGCTGCTGCAGCCGGTTCGAACTGGCTCTGGCACCGCGCCTCGATGTCGGTCACGTTTCTCGGATGCTGCCTCGAACGCGAAGAGACCGAGCAGCTCGATCTCGCTTTCGAGGCACTGCAATGCCTCGATCCCTACGAATTCGGTATCTACGAGGACCGGGCCGGGCAGTTGCTGCCGCGCTGGTTCGGCTCCCCGCGAGCACTGTCAGAGTTCGCTTCCGCCTCAGCCGATCTGACATCGGACCGGTTCGGTGAAACCCTCTATGCCCGCATTTACAATGTCGCCCTCCAGCACGCCACACTGTCGGAACTCGACCCCGATCTGACCCGCCTGTCCCAGGGGCTCTACGACTGGCTTGAACGCTTCCCGAGCCAGCCGCTCGCGAACCGCGCAGCGGTCCTTGCCCTGACGACCGGCAACACGCGCATGCTCCGTGACCTCTTCCGTCGCCACATCCGCACCATCCACCTCGATCAGTGGTCGGGAGACACTCAGGTTCGCAAGGCCTGGCTTCTCGCCACCCGCGAACAGGAGCGGCGCTGACGCCCAGCTGCCGCATCCCGCGCACTACATCCGGAAGACGCCGAACTTCGTCTCGTCGATCGGCTTGTTGAGCGCCGCCGCGAAAGCAAGGCCGAGCACACGGCGCGTCTCACCCGGCGCGATGATGCCGTCGTCCCAGAGCCGCGCCGTCATGTAGTAGGGGTTTCCCTCGCGCTCGAACTGTTCGAGCGTCGGCTGTTTGAACTTGGCCTCGTCCTCCGCCGACCACGTCTTCCCTTCAGCTTCGATGTTGTCACGCCGCACCGTCGCCAGCACCGAAGCGGCTTGCGGCCCGCCCATCAGCGAACAGCGCGCATTCGGCCACGTGAACAGGAAGCGCGGCGAATACGCCCGTCCGCACATGGCATAGTTGCCGGCACCATAGCTGCCGCCGATCAGCACCGTCACCTTGGGCACGTTGGCGCATGCGACCGCCATCACCATCTTCGCGCCGTGTCGTGCGATCCCGCCGGCTTCCGCGTCCCGCCCCACCATGAAGCCCGTGATGTTCTGCAGGAAGAGGAGCGGAATTCGCCGCTGACAGGCCAGCTCGATGAAGTGCGCCGCTTTCTGTGCGCTCTCGGAATAGAGAATGCCGTTGTTCGCCAGGATCGCGACCGGCAAGCCCTCGATATGCGCAAAACCTGTGATCAGCGTGGTACCGTAGTTCGCCTTGAACTCGTCAAGCTCCGATCCGTCGACGAGCCGCGCGATCACCTCACGCGCATCGTACTGGGTCATGAGCGAGGCTGGAACGACACCGTCGAGTTCCGCCGGATCGTAGAGCGGCGCCCGCGCCGGCTGCGTCACGACGCCGCTGCCACCCGGTGCAGGTAGTGTCGCGACGATGTTGCGCGCGATTTCAAGCGCATGCCGGTCGTTGAGCGCATAATGATCCGCCACGCCGGAAAGCCGCGTGTGCACGTCGGCGCCGCCGAGGTCTTCGGCACTGACGGCCTCACCGGTTGCTGCTTTGACGAGCGGCGGCCCACCGAGGAAGATCGTCCCCTGCTTCCGGACGATGATCGTCTCGTCCGACATCGCCGGCACATACGCGCCACCCGCCGTACAACTCCCCATCACGACAGCGATCTGCGCGATCCCGTCGGCACTCATGCGCGCCTGGTTGAAGAAGATCCGGCCGAAATGATCACGATCCGGAAAGACGTCCGCGTTGTGCGGCAGGTTCGCCCCACCGCTGTCGACGAGATAGAGGCACGGCAGCCTGTTCTGCCACGCCACTTCTTGCGCCCTGAGGTGCTTTTTGACGGTCATCGGATAATACGTGCCACCCTTGATCGTCGCGTCGTTGCAGACGATCACGCACTCCCGCCCGGAAACACGGCCTACGCCGGTGATAATGCCCGCCCCGGCGATGTCGTCGCCATACATGCCGTCTGCGGCGAGCGGGGACAGTTCGAGAAAAGGCGCGCCGGGATCGAGGAGTGTCAGCACCCGGTCACGCGGCAGGAGCTTGCCGCGACTGACGTGCCGGTCCCGCGAACGCTGGTTGCCGCCGAGCGCGACCCGCGCGCGCCTGTCGTCGAGATCGGCAACGAGGGCCCGCATGGACGCACGGTTCGCCTTGAAGACGTCGCTGTCGGTTGAGACGGAACTGACAATTTTCGGCATGCGTCCTCGGGCTCGCTCGGTCGGATCTGGCCGCACACTACAGGCCGCCGGCGCGGCCCCGCAAGTCGGCCGCCGACATCGGACAGTTAACGCTTCAGCCGGAAACTCGTCGCCGCGTCGACAGCTTCGCCCATGAGCCTCTCTGCGTCCGGTCCCTTGCTCATGGAAATCAGGCGAAAGTACCCGCCTCCCGCCGCGACCAGCACGATCTGGTGATACCGCTCGTACCCTGGCTCCGCACCCGGCGCCACCGTCGCGTGGATCTCGTAGCCCTCCATGCCATCGATCGAAACCGGACCGGATTTTCCATACGTGACCCGTGCCGTCCGCGTCACATCGGCGAGCGCCGTCATGGCGAACCCCTTGACGTCGGAGATCACGCGCTTGTCGAGCGACGGCGCCACGATCAGCACCACATCCTCTCGCGCCCCGTCCGCCCCTGGAACCAACCGTCCCGACAGCGTGAAACTCTGCGTCGTCCCGACGAGTGTATCCGCCGGCCGCAAACGGCCAGGGCGCACGATTTCGAAAAGCGGGGTTTCGGTCGACTGCTCCTGCACTGTCGCCGATGCCAGCGCCCGCTCGATCGCACCGAGCGAGATTTCGCCTCGGGACACCGCCGGCAGCGGAATGTTGGCCGACACCAGAACGGTCCGCCCGCCGCCACTGAAGATGAGAAAGAGCTTCTCAAAATCGATGCCGGCGGCCCTCTGGCGCGCGTGGGCGAAGATGTGTGGCCCCGACCTCTGGGTCGTCCGCCTTTCGAGAAGTTGCATGCCGCGCTCGGCGAGCCGCTCGGCCGAAAAGCCGGTCTCGAGGACAGGAAACGCATCCTCAGGAAGCTCAGCAATGACGACAGACGCGCCACTCGCCGCGTGCTCGAAGCCGGAAAAGCGCGCGCTCGGAACGAACATTCCGGGTAGATCGAGTGCGACGCGTGAGTTCGGCGCCTGCCGCAACTCCGCCGACGACGAGACGGCGAAAAACACGACCGCCACCGACGCAGCCATGGCATGGACGAAAAAGGCAGGGATCGCTCGGCGCCACCCGACCCGGCGTCGCCGCAGCCCCACTGTTCTCCGAGACCGACCGGCCACCCCTCACCCCTTGTGCTTCATGACGTAGGCCTCGGTCGGCCCACCCGCCTCTTTCCACGCCTTGTATCCACCGATGATGTGCGCGACAGGCTGGAGCCCCATGTCCTTCGCGGCCTTCGTGGCGAGCGCCGACCTGAGCCCGCCCGCACAGAAGAAGACGTATTTCTTGTCCTGGTTGAACTGGGGCTTGTGATAGGGGCTCTGCGGATCGATCCAGAACTCGAGCATCCCGCGGGGGCAGTGGAAGGCTCCGGGGACCTTGCCGTCACGCTCCAGTTCCCGGGGGTCGCGGATGTCGACGAGTTGCACGTCGTCACGCCCTGCGAGCGCGATGGCCTCCGCAGCGGTGAGTTCCTCGATTTCGGCCTTGGCCGCGTCGACGAGCTTGTGGATGCCGGTCGTGATGGTCTGTGCCATTGCGCATTAACTCCGTAAGACGATGACTGGAACATGACGGGCCTGGAGGGACGGCAGCAGCGTCGTCCGGTCCGTCGGCTGCCTTGCTTAAGCCATCAAAACCCTTCACTTGTCATCCATCGATATGGGAAGCCCGATGCGCACGTGCCGTCAACCGCTGCTCTTCGCCGCCCTTGCGGCGCTCGCAGTCGGAGGCTGCGCCGCCGCCGTCCCCGGCTATTCCCCGCCGAGCGGAAAATCCGCCAAAGCCTCCCCCCTCGCTGCCATGACCAAATCCTTCGAATCCGGCACTGTGACGCAGCGCGGCGATTACCAGCCCTCCGACGCCGAAAAGAAGCTCGAATGCGGCAAACTCGTCGGCTCCATGCAGATCATCATGCGCCGGCTCGACGATGCGGGCAACCGCCCGACACAGTCGCAGAGTTCCAGGACGGCACAGGCCCTTATGTCCCCGGTCGCCGCCAGCAAAGGCCCGTTGCCGCTCACCGAAGAGATCGCGCGCGAAAAAGCGCGCCTCAAGGCCTACAACGGCCTTCTCATCGAAAAGAAGTGCAAGCCCCTCGACATCTCGGCCTACGCATGAACGGGCCCGCCCTCAGCGGGGGGCGGGAAACAGCGCATCGGTCCTGCCGAGCAGCCGGTAATAGACGAGAGCCGGGTACTCTCTCAGGTACCCGTCAAACATGCCGAGACCGTCGCTGAACGACATCTTCAACCGCCAGACATCGATGTTCTTGCTCGTCTGATAATCGACGGGGAACGGAACGACATCGAGGCCGACGGTACGGAACACGCCGACCGCCCGCGGCATATGGAACGCACTGGTGACCAGCACCCAGCGCTCCCCCGGGCGCGCTCCGATCGCCGGCACACCGAGTACCGCATTCTCCCACGTCGTCCGCGATCCCGTCTCGAGGGTCATACGCCTGCGATCGACACCGAGCTGATCGAGCGCCCGCGCCGTCGCCTCCGCTTCCGCGACGTGCGCCCCGCTCAGCGGGTTGCCGCCGCCGAGCG
>DAOMWV010000125.1:0-8953 GCA_035436725.1 Hyphomicrobiaceae bacterium | reverse complement strand
CCGGCCGAGGCCCGGAATTGGGGTGGGTAGTGCCGTCCGGAACGACGGACAGGGGAGGGCGGGGTGAGCGCGGCCTGTGGCGGGATACGACGACGGACATGAGAACACCTGGAACTCTATTTGTTCCAATAATGTTCTATTTTTGGTCCATCGTCAAGCGAACCGTCGCACCTTTACGCCCCGTCGAGCAATCGCATCGTCAACCCGAAGAGCCGGCTCGATGGGTCCGTGAGATCGTCGACGATGTCGAAATGGTTACGACCTTCGATGATATCAGCGGGTCCCGAAACGCCGGGCCAGCGCTTCGCCTGATCGACGCTCTGGCGCACGAATTCCGAGCTTTCTTCCGCACCGGGCGCAAGGATGAGACGCGCCTGCACGCGCGGCTCGACGCGATCGAGCGACCAGGCGGCTGCTGTTTCGGGTGTCAGCCGCAGTTGCTCGTTCATGCTCGCATTCACGAGCGGAGCGAGCTCGAAAAGCCCCGATATGGAAATCCCCCCCGCGAACGGCGTCGACGGCATGCCGTACCGCGTCCAGTCGACCGTGAAGAGGTGCGCGACGAGATACCCGCCTGCCGAATGGCCCGCGACGACGAACGACTCGCGCTCGCGCGCCGAGGCGAGTGACCAGATCTTCGTCACCGCCTTCTCCGTGGAAGTGGCTATATCGCGGATCGTGACCTCCGGGCAGAGCGGATAGTTCACGAGCGCGACCGTATAGCCGGCCTCGACGAAACGCTCCGCCACCCATGAAAACTCGGCCTTGGATAACGTGCGCCAGTAACCGCCGTGAACGAAGACCAGAAGCCCGCGCGCATTGTCGGCGCGGAAGATGTCCATGGTCTCGCGCGCGTGCGGCCCGTACGGGACATCTGCGTCGTGGCGGAGCCGGGAGCGTGTCTCCGCAGCCTGTTTCGGCCAGCGATCGACAAAATCCTGCGCGTTCTTGACGAGCTGGCGGTTGTTGTATTGCGCCTCGCACCAGCGCGGATCGTCGAACTGCCTCTTGTCGGAACCTGTCATCTCCGCCCCCGGAGTTAGAGTACGATCAGCTCTCAGAAGCTGCGCCGGCGACGCCAGAGTTCGCGTGCGACACGCGGCGCGACCATGCCGACCTGATGTACGATCATGGCGGTGAGAACCCCGGTCAGCGCGCCTGCCGCAATCACGGATAGCGGCCCGGCGGCACCATCGGCAGCCGAAACGATCAGCGCCCCCATCACCATCGTTGCAGCCGCGAGCGCGACACCGCCGGCGCCGACGAACGCGACGAACAGGAAAAGCGTGATGGTCTGCGGGGAAAACAAACGCTGCACGGAACGCACTCACACAGAAGAGGACTGGCGCTGCGACCGCAGCTGGTCGGGAAGGATACGCGACCGGCCGTTTGGTTGACAAATACTGAATGCCCCCGCGCGCAATCTTGGCAAATTCCCGCAAACCGCCGGCAGGGAGTGTCCCGGAATGAAACGCCCATTCCGGTGAGGGTTCACAACGGCGGTCGAGACTGCTAGCCATCTGCCCCTGATTTCAAACCCCACCCAACCCCATGATGCGCGAGGTCTCTCCCATGCACGCACAAGTCGTCCGCTTTCATACGACCGGTGGTCCCGAGGTGCTGCAACTCGACACCGTCGAACTCGGCGAACCCGGGGCTGGGCAGGTTCTGCTGCGCCAGACCGCGTGCGGTCTGAATTTCCTCGACACCTATCAGCGCTCCGGCGCCTATCCGATGGCACTGCCGTCGGGTGCAGGTAACGAAGCAGCAGGTGTCGTCGAGGCCGTCGGCGACGGCGTCACCGATCTGAAGGTCGGCGATCGCGTCGCCTACGCAGGTGGCGAGCCCGGCGCCTACGCGAGCCACCGCATTTATCCGGCCGCACGTCTCGTCAAGATTCCGGCCGGCGTCACCGATGACGTCGCGGCTGCCTCCATGCTCAAGGGCATGACGACGGAATATCTCCTGATGCGCTGCGCGCCGCTCAAATCGGGCCACTTCGCGTTGATGTACGCGGCCGCTGGTGGCGTCGGTCTCTTTGCCGGCCAGTGGGCGAAGGCGATGGGCGTCAAGATGATCGGCGTTGCAGCAGGTGAGGAAAAGTGCGCGCTCGCTCGCGCCAACGGCTATCACGAGGTCATCGACCGCAACAAGGAAGACATCGCGCTGCGCGTGCGCGAAATCACCGGTGGCGCCGGTGTGCCGGTCGTCTACGACAGCATCGGCAAGGCGACCTTCGAGACGACGCTGAAGTGCCTGAGCCCGCGCGGTGTGTTCGTTTCGTTCGGCGCGACATCGGGCCTGCCGCCACCGGTCGAGGCGCCGATGCTCCAGAAGCTCGGCTCTCTCTATTTCACGCGGCCCACGCTCGTCACCTACACGGCGAAGCGCTTCGATCTCGAGCTTTCGGCGAACCGGCTTTTCAAGCTCCTCGGCTCGGGCGCCCTGAAGCCGCACATCGGCAATCGCTATGCGCTGGCGGATGCGGCGAAGGCGCACCAGGATCTCGAGGCCGGCCTCACCAAGGGCTCGCAGCTTCTCATTCCCTGATCGGATCAAATCACGATCGGAAAAAAGGAGACGGCGCGGATCGACCGATCCGCGCCGTCGAAGCATTTATTATGCGCAGCTGCTTACCAGAGATCCCAGCGGATACCGGTGCGCACTTCGTGCTCGAAGCGGTCGCCGATCTTCAGGGTATTGGAGCCGGCCGGCGAAGCGAACGTGGCGATCACCTTGCCGGACTGCCACAGCGCCCGGTACGACGTATCGAGGTGTACGCGCTTGGAGAGTTCGACAGAGACGCCCAGCTGCGCCGCGGCCGCGAGACCGATTCCCATCTCCGACCTGGAACTCGAAACCGTATAGTTGGACTCGAGCACGTCCTCTTCGTTCGTGCAGCCTGCGACGGTAGCATTCGTGATCGGCGGACCCATGTTGGTGGTATTGATGACGCCGCCGGTGCAGGAGTAGGTGTTCGTGCCGCTGCGGTTGAGCTGATGGAACGCGACGCCGACGCCGACACCGAAGAACGGATTGATCTTTCCGCCACGATTGAGGTCCCACACGCCCGACGCCATCAGCGTGGTGTTCGTGTAGCTGCTGCGCTCGGAGACGTAGACGTCGTAATCGTTCTGTCCGGTCCGGATCGTCGTGCCGTCGTTCTGCACCGTAATCGTCGGGCTGCTCCACGTCGTGACGTGATCGGCACGTGAAATCGGCAGTTCCTTGCGGAAGTCAGCGGTGAACTCCGCGCGCAGGGATGGCGTGATGTATCGGCCGAAACCAATGCTGAAGAGGCCCTTGTTGCCCCAGTCGCTGACGTCGTCGACGGTGACCGGTCCACCGGTGACGCTGACATCGCCTGAACGGCCGAGCGTCGCACCGAAATCGCCACGGATGTACCACTTGTATGTTTCTTCGTACGGGATCGGTGCAGGAACTGCGACCACACCGCCGGAACCGTAGCCACGGCCGCCGCTGCCGCCAGGCATGTCGGCGGCGAGAGCGGCCGGAGCGGACGCCGCCGTGAGCGCGATCAGGGCGAGGGCGCGAAGCGTGACTTTATTCATGGCTGACTGTTCCCCTTGGGTGGCGGGCTCGTTGCCGAGCCTTGGCCGGACGACGGTGGCTTGACGTGCTCTCCGCGTCGTCCAGGGGGACTGGTGCCTGCTGCGATCAATCGGGGCGACCGGATGCGGTCAGCCAAACGCAAACGAGACAACCCGAGCGACCCTCGTTACCGAGGGGCAGGCACCGCCGGAACCGGGCCGGGCGGCGATCACGCGACCGGGCGCGGACGCCCGGTCGGATGCTGTGGCGCCGCGAGCGGCGCGAGATGCGTCGATCAGCGCAGATCGACGCGGAGACCGACGCGCAGTTCATGCGCAGTCATGTCGCGAATGATCGGATCTTCGGTGGAATCCGGCGCGCCCGGAACGGGCACGGCGCGTGTGATGCGGATGTCGCCCGTGTGGGCATCACCGAGATAGAGGAAGCGATAGCCGGCATCGAGCTTCACCCGCTCGTGGACCTTGAGCGTGAACCCGGCCATGAGGGCGGCTGCGACGTGCGTTTGTGTCGCGCCGTCGAATTCGGCGGCGCAGTTGGGAGCGCCCGTCGAACCGGTGTCGCAGCCCGAAATCGTGACCGAACCCTTGGTCGTGGTGTTCCGCGCAAATCCGAGACCAGCGCCGACGTAGGGCGAGAACCGGCGGCCTGCATCGAAGTCGTAGTAGACGTTGGCGAGCATCAGGAAATTCTTGACGCCGAAATTGCGGGTGCCCTGCACCGTGGCGAGGCCGTCGTCGAGAATGCCGGAGACGGCAGCCTCTCGGCGCCAGTCGAACGTCAGGTCGCCGCGCACGTTCTTGGAGAAGTAGTATCCGAGGCCGAAGCCGCCGCTGCTTGTGGCGTCGATAGAGGTGCGGCTCAGTTCATAGGCCGGCGGTTCCTCGATGCGGGTAAGTTCCTGCCAGGACCGGGCATAGTCGCCACGGACGTACCACGATACGCTCCGCGTCGGCTCCTGCATCACGTAGCCGTCCTTGATGCTTCCGCCACGCGGATAACCGAGATCCGCAGCATGGGCGAAGGCCGGGCAGAGCATTGCGGCCATCGAGGCGGCGAGTACTGAACCGCGAAAAGTCATGATCACTCATCCTTGGAGCTGAAACGCTACGACGCCGCTGTCAGGAACGGCCGGACTGGAAAGGTTGCGTACCTTCGTCGTGGAATGAGACTGCCCGAGAATGGTTGAGAGACGCTTAAGGCGTGTATCGAACGCGCACAAAGTTTCAGCCTGGCTCGGGCCTCGCTGGGGATTCAACGACGACGCCCGCGCATCAGATGCGCGGGCGTTCGGCATTAACGGATCGTTATCAGTTCGGCTGTGGGTTGCCTGATGGGGGGATCGGTGCGCGTCTCAGGCAGCGACCGCAGCAGCCTTGCGCACGGCCTCGACGATATCGTCGACCACTTCGGTGACCAGCGTCTCGTTGTCGCCTTCCGCCATCACGCGGATGACCGGTTCCGTGCCGGATGGCCGGATCACGACGCGCCCCTTCGCGCCGAGCCGCTGCTTTCCACCCTCGATGGCGAGCTTCACCGCATCCTTTTCGAGCGGCTTGCCGGCGGAGTACCGGACGTTCTTGAGGACCTGCGGCAGGCGTGCGAACCGCTTGCAGACCTCGCTCACAGGCTTGTTCGTGCTGACCACGACGGACAGGACCTGCAGCGCCGACACGAGACCGTCACCGGTCGTCGTGAAGTCACTGAGCACGATGTGCCCGGACTGCTCGCCACCGACATTGAAGCCGTGCTTGCGCATATGCTCGACGACATACCTGTCGCCGACGGCGGTCCGTGCGAGCGTGAGCCCGAGGTCCTTGAGATAGAGTTCGAGGCCGAGGTTGGACATCACGGTGGCGACGACGCCGCCAGCAGCCAGCTTGCCGCGTCGATACCAGCTCTCTGCGATCACGGCCATGATCTGGTCGCCGTCGACGATCTCACCCTTCTCGTCGACGATCACGACCCTGTCGGCATCGCCGTCGAGACCGATGCCGATATCTGCGCGCACCTCGCGAACCTTGTCGCAGAGAGCCTGTGGCGAGGTCGATCCGCATTTGAGATTGATGTTGGTTCCGTTCGGCTCGACGCCGATCTTGATCACCTCCGCGCCGAGTTCCCAGAGCGCATTCGGAGCGACCTGATAGCCGGCGCCATTGGCACAATCGATGACGATTCGTAGCCCATCGAGACGCACGTTGCGCGGCAGCGTCCGCTTGGCGAACTCGATGTAGCGCTCTTGCGCGCTCTCGACCCGCTTCGCCCGGCCGATTCGTTCAGCCGGCACGAGCATCTTTTCGCTCGGTCCGAGGATCAGGTCTTCCATGGCGAGTTCCACCTCGTCCGACAATTTGTAGCCGTCGGGGTCGAAGAATTTGATGCCGTTGTCGTGGTAGGCGTTGTGCGACGCCGAAATCATGACGCCGAGATCGGCGCGCATTGAGCGGGTCAGCATGGCGACTGCCGGCGTCGGCAGCGGCCCGAGCAGGAACACGTCCATGCCGACGGCCGTGAAGCCCGACGTCAGGGCATTTTCGATCATATAGCCCGACAGACGCGTGTCCTTGCCGATGACGACGCGGTGCCGCGTCTTCGTGTCCTTGGTAAACAGCGTCCCGGCGGCCATGCCGGCCTTCATGACGATCTCGGACGTCATGGGATAGACGTTCGCCATCCCGCGAATTCCGTCGGTACCGAAAAGCTTGCGCCCCATGCTTCGCCTCATTCCGATGCGTGCTGTGCCGGATCGAGCCATCCGGCGGCCCCCTGCAATCTGAAAATGGTACTGGAGCAAACCACGTGCCGCTGCAAGCCGCCAGACCATGAAACTCTTGCCCCCGGACGCAGGACATGAATTGTGTCCCGTTGGCCGCAACGCCGTAGTTCCAAAGGCGGAACGGCGCGGGCCGGTACGGGGCGCCCGGCCGTTACGGGACCTTTAGCCTCAAATACTTGTGGACGACCATGACCGACGCGACGATGCGACCGCTTGATTTCCACCGTTCGACCGAGACGGAGATGCTGCGTCGATCCGCCGAATTTCTGGCGCGTGTCGACCGTCGTCGCAGCGTGCGCGACTTTTCCCCCGATCCCGTACCTGTGGAAATCATCGAGAACGCGGTTCGCGCTGCCGGCACCGCGCCCTCCGGCGCCAACCAGCAGCCCTGGACCTTCGCCTGCATTTCGAACCCGGAGACCAAGCGACAAATAAGGCTGGCCGCCGAGGAGGAGGAGCGGGCGTTCTATTCCGGCCGCGCCGGTGAGGAGTGGCTCTCAGCGCTGAGCCACCTCGGAACCGATTGGCGGAAGTCGTTTCTCGAGACCGCGCCGTGGCTTGTCGCCATCTTCGGCCAGCGCTGGGGCACCGACGCGGAGGGGCGCAAGGTCAAGCATTACTACGTGCCCGAGTCCGTCGGCATCGCCACGGGGCTGCTGATCACCTCGCTCCACATGTCCGGCCTGGCCACGTTGACCCATACACCGAGCCCGATGGCGTTCCTGAACCGGATCTGTGGGCGCCCGGAAAACGAAAAGCCGTACATCCTTCTCGTCGTCGGCTACCCCGTCGACGGCGCGGTCGTCCCGGATATCGCGCGCAAGCCCCTGGACGCGATTTCGGTCTGGATCTGATCCGGGCCGTCGCCACGCTTGCCGTATGCGGCAGGAACGCTTATCCCGGAACTCGGGTCGGAGATGGGAGACGAGAATGCCGTTGGACGCAGCCGAATTGCCGCCACGCGAAGCGATGGAGTTCGATGTCGTCATCGTCGGCGCGGGGCCGGCAGGCCTCGCGACCGCCATTCGGCTGAAGCAGATCGCCGCCGAAAAGGGCCAGGAAATTTCGGTCGTCGTCCTGGAAAAGGGCTCCGAGGTCGGTGCCCATATCCTGTCCGGTGCGGTCATCGACCCCATCGGGCTGGACCGGCTCATTCCCGACTGGCGCCAGAAGGGCGCGCCGCTGGAAACGCAGGTCGCCGAAGACATTTTCTACATCCTCGGCCCCGCCGGCCGGATGAGATTGCCGAACTTCGCCATGCCGCCGCTGATGAACAATCACGGCAACTACATCGGCTCCCTCGGGGCGGTCTGCAAATGGCTCGGTGAGCAGGCGGCCGAACTCGGCGTCGAGATCTATCCCGGCTTCGCCGCCGCCGAGGTGCTGTACGACGACAACGGCGCGGTCGTCGGGGTCGCCACCGGCGACATGGGGATCGGCAAGGACGGCGAGATGTCCGATCGCTACCAGCGCGGCATGGAGCTGCGCGGCAAATACACGGTCATCGGCGAGGGCGTGCGCGGCTCGCTCGCCAAGATGCTGATCGAGAAGTTCAACCTCGCCGCCAATGCCGAGCCGCAGAAGTACGGCATCGGCATCAAGGAACTCTGGGAAGTCAAACCCGAGAACCACAAGCCCGGAACGGTGCAGCATTCGTTTGGCTGGCCGCTCGACAACAGGACCGGCGGCGGGTCGTTCCTCTATCACTACGGCAACAACCTGGTCGCCGTCGGATTCGTGGTTCACCTGAATTACGAGAACCCGTATCTGTCTCCCTACGAGGAATTTCAGCGCTTCAAGACTCACGATGTCGTCCGCCCGGTCCTCGAAGGCGGCCGCCGCATCGCTTACGGCGCGCGCGCCATTACCGAAGGCGGCTGGCAGTCCATTCCGAAGCTGACCTTCCCCGGCGGCATGCTCGTCGGCTGCTCGGCAGGTTTCGTCAACGTGCCGCGCATCAAGGGCAGCCACAACGCCATCCTCTCGGGGATCCACGCCGCTGACGCCATCGCCGCAGCCGTCGCAGCCGAACGCCAGCACGACGAACTCGTCGAATACGAACAGGCCGTCCGCAACGGCCCGATCGCGGCTGATTTGAAGCCCGTCCGCAATGCCAAGCCCTTCTGGTCGAAATTCGGAACCGCGATCGGCATCCCTCTTGGCGGCGTCGACATGTGGCTCAACACCATCATCAAGGGCATCGGCCTCGGTTATACTTTGAAGCACAAGAAGACGGACGCTGCTGCGACGGGCCGCGCCGACCGCTTCAAACCCATCGACTATCCGAAACCGGACGGCGTGCTGACCTTCGATCGGCTGACGAACGTGTCGTTCTCCGCCACCAATCACGAGGAAGACCAGCCCGCGCATCTGAAATTGCGCGACGAGACCGTTCCCGTTCGCATCAACCTGCCAGAATACGCAGAGCCCGCACAGCGCTATTGCCCGGCCGGTGTTTACGAGATCGTGCAGGATGCGGAAGGGCCGCGGTTCCAGATCAACGCGCAGAACTGCGTCCACTGCAAGACCTGCGACATCAAGGACCCCAACCAGAACATCACCTGGGTCCCCCCCGAAGGAAGCGGCGGTCCGAACTACCGCGGCATG
>DAOMWV010000124.1:0-9026 GCA_035436725.1 Hyphomicrobiaceae bacterium | reverse complement strand
GCCACGGCGCTGGCCGCGTCGCGATGCGGAACGGGCTGCGTTCGAGATCGATCGCCGCATTCGGAGCACCGAAATTGATCTGCGGGGGCACCAGCCCGCGGTCGAGCACCAGCGCGGCCTTGATGAGCCCAGCAACGCCGGCTGCCGCATCGAGATGGCCGACGTTCGCCTTGACCGAACCGAGGAAGCACCTGTCGTCCTCGGAGCGCTCTGCACCAAAGACGTCCATGAGCCCGGAGAACTCGATAGGGTCGCCGAGCGGCGTGGCTGTGCCGTGCGCCTCGATCAGCCCGATAGCATCGGCATCGACGCCGGCATCTGAAAGTGCTGCTGCGATTGCGTCGGTTTGCCCTGCCGCACTTGGCGCAGTGAAGCCGATCTTGTCGGCGCCGTCATTGTTGACGCCGATGCCGGACACCACGGCATAGACGTGATCGCCGTCGCGCATCGCGTCTTCGAGGCGCTTGAGCACGACAACACCAGCGCCGCTCCCGAACACCGTGCCTGAAGCCGTGGCATCGAACGGACGGCACGAGCCGTCCCTCGAAACCATGCCGCCTTCGGTGTGAATGTAGCCACGCTTCTGCGGAAAGCTGATCGAGACCGCACCAGCGACGCACATGTCGCATTGCCCCGCGCGCAACGCCTGCACGGCCTGCGCGACCGCGAGCAGTGAAGTCGAGCACGCACTCTGCACGTTGACCGCCGGGCCACGCAGATCGAGTTTGTAGGCTGTCCGGGTCGCCACGAATTCGGGAAGCGCGCCGATCAGCTCCTGATAGCTGCCAACCTGGAAATCCGACGTGAAGGATCGTGCGCTGCTCTTGCTCGAAAGGACGTTGTTGAGGAAATACGTGTTGTACGCGCTGCCGGCATATATGCCGATCTTGCCCGCAACCGATTTCGGGTCATAGCCGGCGTCCTCGAACGCCTGCCAGACGCACTCAAGAAAGACTCGCTGCTGCGGATCGGTCAGCGCCGCGTCGCGCGCGTTGAAGCCGAAGAACGCGGCATCGAAGAGATCGACGTCGTCGAGGATGGGTTTGGCTGCGACGAAATCTGCTCGCGCCCGTGTCGCTTCATCGAAGGCGTCCTCGAGTTCGTGCGTTTCGAATCGACGGATCGTTTCGCGCCCCGCGACGAGGTTGTCCCAGAAGGCCTCGACCGTATCGGCGCCGGGAAACCGCGCCGCCATGCCGACGATCGCGATCTCTCCGCTGGATGCCGGCCGCGGACCGGAAACCTCGGCGCGCCGCGGCTTCGCCGCTCCGTCGATAAAGCGGGCGAGCTTACCGATCGTGGGATGCGCGAACAGCTCCGTCATGGCGAGATTGCGCCCGAGCCGCGTGACGATCGCCGCGTGAACCCGTACCATCGTCAGCGAGGTCCCGCCGAGATCGAAGAAATTCGCATCCGTGGGAACAGTGTCCCGCCCGAGAACCGTCGACCAGATCTCGACGAGTGTCCCGACCGTCGTCGGCGGGCTGGAACCGGAGACCGCCCCCGTCGAAGCACGCCCGCGCGCAGCGATTGCCGGCAGTGCCTTGCGGTCGAGCTTGCCATTGGCGTTGAGCGGAAGACACTCGAGAACCGCGACCTCGGCGGGAACGAGTGCGGCCGGCACGGTCGCCCTGTAGTCGTCGATGACCTTCTGCGCGAAGTCGTCCGCGACCGGCCACGTCGCAGGTTTCAGATAGGCCGAGATGACAGCCGTCTCGCCGGCGCGACGCACCGTGACGGCAGCGTCCGCGATGCGTCCATCGGCGCGAAGGCGATGCTCGATCTCGTCGAGTTCGATCCGCTTGCCGGCGATTTTGACCTGCCGGTCGGTACGACCGAGGAACTCGATGCTCCCGTCCGGCTTGCGCCGGGCGAGATCGCCCGTGAGATAGAGCCGACCCGTTCCACCAGTCGGGTCGGGCACGAAGCGCTCTGCCGTCAGCGCATCCGAATTGAGATAGCCGAGCGCGACGCCCGCACCACCTGTAGCGAGCTGGCCGACGTCGCCATCGTCGACAGGCTGAAGCGCGTCGTCGAGAATGATGGCCGTGGTTCCGCGGATCGGCCGCCCGATCGGAACCGGTGCCTCGTTGTCATGTCCCACGGGCACATCAAAGGTGCAGGTAATGACCGAATTCTCGGTCGGCCCGTAGGCGTTGACGATCCGACAGCCCGGCAACGCGCGCGCCATCCGCACCGCATGCTGCGGCGAGAGCACATCGCCACCCGTGAGAAAAAGGCGCACGCCGGCGTAGGCCGATGCGTCGGTTTCCGAGACAGCGTGAAAGAGCCCCGTGGTGAGCAGCAGCGCCGTCACCCCGGCATCGCGCACCGTCTCGGCCAGAACGGTGGTCGACGGCACCGCGTCTACGACGATGGCGAGCGACGCACCATTGAGCAGCGCCGACCAGATTTCCCAGGTCGATGCATCGAAGGCGAGCAGACCCGTGTGCAACACGACGTCGTCCGGCCCGATCGTCATGTAGTCGGTGTCGACGGTGAGACGGACGATGCCCCGATGCGGCACCACGACGCCCTTTGGTTTTCCGGTCGACCCTGACGTGTACATGACATAGGCAGCGTCATCGCCCGAGACGGCGAGCGAGGGGCGCGGCGGCTCGTCGTCGGGCACGCTGGCGAGTTCAGTAATGTCGAGCCGCCCGATTTCTCCGAGAGGTAGTGTGCGGAGTAGCGTTCCCGTCGCGATAACGAGTCGCGGCGAGCAGTCAGCGAGCAGGGCGGCCGTGGCCCCCCCCGGGTTGCCCGGATCGAGCGGCACGTACACCGCGCCGCATTTCAGGATCGCGATAATGGAAACGATGGCCTCGATCGAGCGCGGCAGAACGAGTGCGACACGGTCTCCGGCCCCCACCCCGAGGCGTTCAAGGAGACGCGCAGCCGCGTCCGATTTTCGATCGAGATCCCGATATGAAACAGTCCTGCGTCCGGACCTGAGCGCCGGCCGACTGCCATGGCGCGCCACAACGTCGGCGAAAATCGCGGTCACCGACCGCGAAAACCCGGGACTATTTGCGGCCGATTGTGACTCCGGAAGCGACATTTAACCAACGCTTGACGATGTAGCCGTGCTGTCACGGCAGCCGATCGAAACTCCAGCTGCAAGTTCCGAGCCGGGACGTGCCGCCCTTGGCACAGCTGTCCAGGCTTGGCCGGGCGTCGGCCGTCGAGCCCAATCTCTGGGTAGACCGTTCCGCCTTGTCAATCGACACGCGAAAAACTGTCGATCAGGTCCGCCGGACGATCCGCAGTGCCCGTCCGTCGGTACGTGCCGCCACCGCACCATGATAGCCGGCCGCCGGCAGGAACGGCGCCAGTCGCCAGAGCCTGGTACTGTCCGCCTCGAAGCAACGCACGAGGTCGCGCTCATGGTCCGCGAGAATGTCGACCGTGAACCGGTCGAGCGGCATCGAGAGACCATCTCCGAGAGCCTTCACGACCGCCTCCTTGCGTGTCCAGCACCGGAAGAATGCGTCGTTCTGGTGGTCGGCTGGCAAGGCGCGGAGCTGCGCCACTTCCTCTGCGGAGAAAAAGCGCTCTGCGACATCTTCCTTGACTTCCCGCACTTCCTCGATGTCGCACCCGATGTCGCATCCATCGGCGATCGCGAGCGCCGCGAGACTGCCGGAATGGCTGAGATTGAAAGCAAGCCCATTGACCCCGTCCAGCGACGGCTTGCCATGTTTTCCTGTCAAAAACACGAGCGACGCCGGTGCGACGCCGATTCGATCCGCGAGCAGCATGCGCAGACGCCCATGCGCAATGCGGAAGGCATGCCCGTGGGCAGGATTGAGAAACCGGTTCGCCCGTGCGATCTCGCCGGCGGACAGGATGCCGTCGTAGCGCCGCGCTTCGTCCTCTCCGCCGTCGATGGGCCAGACCCAGAGCTCGATATCGATTGCGGACGCGGTCATTTCAGCCCGTTCTCGAGTGATCGCGGCATTATGCCGGTTGCTTCGTGGCGGTCACTCGGCCGCCTCTTTGCTCGCAAATGCCATCACCCGATGAGCGCCGCCTTCGACCGCTTCGATGTGCTGCGCGACGTACTGGGCAACCACGGTCGCCCCGCGTGGCGTGAGGTGGCAGTGATCGTAGAATGTGTCGCTCGACAGCTCCAGCACATCGGCAGGCCTGATGACAGGCACGCCGACACGAACACCGACCCGCTCTGTAGCCGCATCCATCATCGACATGAGGTTGCAGACGACGCGATGGGAATAGAAATCCGTCCGCTCCCGGGGTGTCGCGGATCCGACGAACCCCTGCCAGAAAAGCGCAGTTTCTTCCGGCGTCGGCTCGGACTTGTTGAACCATGGCTGGCGCACGAGGATCACATGCCTTGCCCACGGCCGCGCGGTCGCGACGATCGCTTCCAGTGAAACCTCGAAATTCGTCACCCATTGTGCCGGATCACCGGTCGTCTCGCGCATGTCCCGCACTCTCGCGCGCGCCTCGCGGCCCTCCTTCAGGCTGCCGCCGGTCGCATCCAGAACAACCCTCCGCGACCGCCATGCGTACCACGACCTGTGCGCGAGATCGACCAGCGCGGTCTGTTGAGGCAGCCAGCCGTACTTCATCTCGGAATGCCAGTGCAGGTCGTCCCAAGGCTCCTCGTCGGTCGGCAAAACCGAAGGCGTGCCCTGACGCATCCAGCTGTTCACGGCACCCATTCCGGTCATGATCAGCACGACGTCGACCTTGCCGATGCGGGGCAGAAGACGCGGTAGCAGGTAGCACAACGTCTCGTTGGTAAAGCCCGATTTGCCGATGTTGAGTGACTGGACGGCGCTTCGCTCGAGCGAAGCCGGAACCGACGACGATTTCAGGAGTGTCGCGACCTGCTCCGGCCACGATTCCCCTTGGTCGAGCGCGAAACATTCGACGGCACTGCCGCCGGCAGCGACGATCCGGTACGTCGTCTCGGCAGGCTTGAGTTCATCGCCGCGAATACCGAGCGAATTTGCCTTGAGCGTCGTCGTCGGTGACAGCTGCGGCAGGACATCCCGGCGAGGATGCATGACGAGATCGAGACGCGGCTTCCAGACATAGGGCTGGCTGAAGTTCTTGACCCAGAAGCGTGCGCCGAACTCCGACAGGAGGACCCCGACCGTCAACGACGCGAAAACGGACATGATGAGTAGCATGTGGACTCATCCCCTGAGTAGTAATGAAAGCCGTGGTGCCTTCACATGCGGATCGTCACGCAGGACGAGTTCGGTCCACAGCACCACACAGACGCCCATTGTCAGCACGCCCGCAACCGCCAGTCCGAACATGCCATGCGGCCGCCAGATCTCGGACCACAGCGCCAAGGTCACGAATGCCGCGCCGGTGGCAATGATTGCAAGCGGAAAGATCGTCGCAAGATAGCGGGCAGGTGTGATCTTCAGCGCCCTGCACGCGAGAATAGCGAGAACCACACTGAGAAGCACGTTGGGAATAGCCATGGCCCACGCGACGCCTTCGAGACCGTACGGCCCGACCAATGCGATACTCATGCCAAGATTCATCACCCCGGCAGTGAGTGTCGCGATTGTCGGCCATTTTGCATGCCCAAGCCCCATCAGAACCGGAACAGCCACGCCCCGGACCGGAAGAAAGACCATGTACGACGCCGCCAGGATCTGAAGCACCGCGCCCGATTCCGGCGTATACGATGGTCCGATCCAGAACTTCAGGAACGACGGCCCGAAGATGACCAGGAACAGGCCGGCGCACACGCTGAGCGCGAGAGAAATCTTCGTCCACTTGAAGTAGACATGCCGCAGCGTGGCGAAATCTCCGGTGGTCTGCATGTTCGTCGCAACCGGCATGATGACCGATGCGATGCCGCCGACGAATTGCATCAGGATGAGCATCAGGCTGTTCGGGACCGCGACCGACGGTACGTCCGCCGACGTCATGTAGTGCCCGATGATGAGCGGGCTGGTCTGGAACGCGAGTTGCGAGCCGAGTGCCATCAGAAACACCCAGATCGAGAAGCCGAAGATACCCCGCACCGTCTCCATCGAGAACAGGGAGAGTCTCGGCCGGATGACGGGATAGGTCCTGAAGATGTAGCCCCAGGCAAGGACCATCTCGAACACGGTGGCGATCAGCATGAGGATCCCGAGCGTAATGAAGCTCGGATACATCAGCACGAGGACGATGTTTACGATCGTGCGCACGATGAGCACGATGGCCATCAGCACGTTCTTCGCCACGAACGACTCGTAGGCAGAAAGAATCGCGTACGGCATGGTCGCGATGAACGCGAGTCCGGTCTGCATGAGCGAGATCACGAACGCCGCCCGCGCTTCGCCCCTGACCGGCAGTGGAATTTCATAAGTATAAACGAAGAAGAAATAGAGCGGCACGCCGAGCAGCATCACCACGACGCCGAACACGAGATAGAGCAAGCCGCAACTCGTTACGATCCTGTTGATGCGCTCGTCGTCCTTGAGCGCGATGGCCTGCGTCAGCTCGCGGACGCTCGCCATCGGCACACCGAGGTGCAACAGGAACAGGTAGGCTGTGATCGAAGAAATGATCAGCCAGATGCCGTAATTCTCGTTGCCGAGGGAGTTCAGGTTGAACGGCATCAGCACGTAGGTCGTGATGGCGGTCAACGCCATCAGGAACCAGTTCGAGCCGATGTTCTTGATCATGATCTTCTCTATGGCGGGGCCAATGCCCCGAAATGGAGCGTACTGCTGGTCGCGAGACCGCAGCCGGCCACGGCTTATGGATTAATGCTCCGCCTAGCAAGTATTCGGCCAGTTGCTAAGTCCGGCATCGGGTTAACAATACTGTGCCCTGTCGCAAGTTTCGCAGTATCGGTGTCACACACGCCGCGTGAGCCATGTTCCCGCCACGATGAGCGACGCCCCCGCGAGCGTTGCGAGCCCAGGTATATCGCCGAAGAAGAGCCAGCCGTAGGCCGTCCCCCAGACCAGGACGAGGTAGTGGATCGGGGCGAGCCGGGCCGCTTCCGCTCGCATGAAGGCATTGGCCAACAGGGTATGTCCGCCGACGCCGAGGCAGCCGATGAGGAGGAACATCCAGAGATCGTTACTGGTTGGCGTCTTCCAGACCATCGCCGCCGGGACGGCGAGGATCAGGGCCGGCGCCGCATTCTGGATGAGCACGATCGTCGGCAGCGGATCGCGATTGGCGCGCGCCCGCAGCATGACCATGACCAGAGCATAGAAGATCGCCGAAACCACGACGGCGATCGCCCCCTTGTAGGCGCCTGCCGCATACGGCCGGGCGCCGAGCTGCCCGCTGACAATCACGAACATGCCGACGATGCCGATGATCAGCGCGAGACCGATCCGCGAGTCGAACCGCTCCTTGAGCAGGACGACGCCGAAGATAGCGATGAACAGCGGCGCGACGAACGATAGCGCCATCGCCTCCGCGATCGGCAGTTGCGACAGGGCGTAGAAGAACGACGTCGCGGCTCCGACGGAAAGAACGGACCGGGCGAGGTGAAACTTGAGCGTATCCGGGCGCGGCCATTCCGGCTTCTGCAGGGCGAATACGACGGCTGCGACCAGAGCACCGAAGAAGAAGCGCAGGAACGTGATCTCGAAGATCGGGTAGCGCGCCGTCTGCAGCTTGATCAGCGCGTCCATCAGCGACAGCACGCCTTCCGCGAGCGCGGCGAACGCGATGGCACGTCGGACCTGGAAAGGATCGGACACGGCAGGTCTGCGGGTTCGAGGAAACGACGGGCCGGCCATCACGACCGGGATTGGCAACGATTACCTTTTCGCCAGCTCCATCGCCAGCGCTCGTTTCTGCACGCCAACCGCGTCAGCGCCGTCGCGGTGATTTCAGCGAACGGCGTGGAAAACTGGCTGCACTCGCCTTTTTTCGCGCTTTGGTCTGGGCCTTGCCGCGTGATGCGGCAGCCTTCACGGCCTTGCCGGCTTTCACCGCTGCTGCACCCTTGGCCGCAGTGGTGGTAGCGCCCGTCGAGCCGAACCCGCCCGCACCCCGCTCAGTCGCCCGCGCGGTCTTCGCCTCGACGAGAACGGCGCGCGATACCGGCGCGATGATCATCTGGGCGATGCGGTCTCCCCGCGCGATCGAAAATGTTCCCTCACCCAGGTTGACGAGCAGGACCTGCACCTCGCCCCGGTAGTCGGCATCGATCGTGCCGGGCGCATTCAGCACCGTGATCCCGTGCTTCAGTGCCAGCCCGGACCGCGGCCGGATCTGCGCCTCGTAACCCTTCGGCAGCTCTATGACGAGGCCGGTCGGTACCAGTACACGCGCGCCTTTCTTCAGTCGGAGCGGCTTTCCGCCCGGCACGGCGGCTACCAGGTCGAGACCGGCAGCGTCGGCGGTCTGATAGGCTGGCAGCGGCAGATCCGCGTTGTGGGCGAGGCGAACGAGTTTGACATTGCGCCCGCGCGGGCCACCGGAAAGAGTGCGTGCCATCAGGCCTTGTCCGTAAGTCTGCCGATTTCTTCCGCCGCAGCCGCGATGAGCCGCTCAGCGACGCTGTCTTTATTCAACTCCGGCCAACTGTCTACTCCCGATGCCGTGATCACGTGCACTGTATTGCGGTCACCACCCATGACGCCGGTCTCCGGTGATACGTCGTTGGCCACGATCCAGTCGCAGCCCTTCGACTTGCGCTTGCGTTTCGCGTGTTCGATGACGTTCTCGGTCTCGGCCGCGAACCCGATGATCAGGGCCGGGCGACGGCCCGGCTTCAGATGCGCGATGGTCTTGAGGATGTCGGGGTTTTCGACGAGATCGAGACGCGGCACGCCCGCCTTCGGGTCCTTTTTGATTTTCTCGTCCGCGCTGCGCGCCACGCGCCAGTCGGCCACTGCGGCGGCGAAGATGCCGATGTCGGCCGGGAGCAGGCCCGTCACCGCGGCGAGCATTTCGTCCGCACTCTCGACACGCACTGTGGTGACGCCGGGCGGATCGGCGAGCGTCACCGGACCGGTCACGAGCGTGACACGCGCACCGAGATCGGCGGCGGCCGCCGCGAGCGCGAACCCCTGCTT
>DAOMWV010000123.1:0-9034 GCA_035436725.1 Hyphomicrobiaceae bacterium | reverse complement strand
CATTCAGTCGCAGGAGCGCGCGGGCGATCTCGTCCGGCGTGCGCATCGACTGGAGAAGGCGGACGGCCTCGTCCTCACCTTCGGCAGATGCGTCGGTAAAGATCGGGTCGGCGAGGAAGCGCTCGCGATCACGGGCGTGGACAGCTTCGGCTGACGGCGGCGTGCCCCAGGATGCCTTCACGCGCGCTGCTCCGAGGAGCATCTCCGCGCGACGGCGGCGGAAGTGCGGCACGATCAGGATCGACATGCCCTTCTTGCCGGCGCGTCCGGTGCGGCCGGAGCGATGGAGCAGCGTTTCGCGATCGTTCGGCAGATCGGCGTGGATGACGAGAGCGAGATCGGGCAGATCGAGACCGCGGGCGGCGACGTCGGTCGCCACAAGGATACGGGCGCGACCGTCACGGAGCGCGACGATGGCGTTGGTGCGCTCGGCCTGGGTCAATTCACCGGAAATGGCGACGGCGGCGAACCCACGCTCGACGAGGCGGGCGTGGGTGCGTTTGACGGCCTCGCGGGTGGCGCAGAACACGATGGCCTTGGCGTCGTGGTAGCGGATCGTGTTGACGATCGCGTTCTCGACGTCGTTCGGCATGACGCGGGCTGCGAAATACTCGATGTCGGCGTGCTGTTCGTTCTGGCGGATGGTCTCGATGCGGACGGCGTCGCGCTGGTAGTTGCCGGCAAGCGTCTGGATGTCGCGCGGGAGCGTGGCCGAGAAAAGAAGCGTGCGGCGCTCTGCGGGTGTGCGATCGAGGATGAATTCAAGATCCTCGCGGAAGCCGAGGTCGAGCATCTCGTCGGCCTCGTCGAGGACGACGGCCTTCAGTTTCGAGAGGTCGAGGCGGCCCCGCTCGATGTGGTCACGGAGGCGGCCCGGTGTGCCGACGACGACGTGTGTGCCGAACCCGAGCTGGCGTGCTTCGGCGCGCGGGTCCATGCCGCCGACGCAGGTGACGATGCGGGCGCCGGTTTCGGCGTAGAGCCAGGTCAGCTCGCGATGGACCTGCATGGCGAGTTCGCGGGTCGGGGCGATGACGAGGGCGAGCGGTTCGCCTGCGCGGTCGAAGCGTTCGGCATCACCGAGCAGCGTCGGGGCGAGCGACAGGCCGAAGGCGACGGTCTTGCCCGAGCCGGTCTGGGCGGAAACGAGAAGGTCCTTGCCCGAGGCGCGGTCTTCGAGGACGGCACTCTGGACGGCGGTCGGGTCGGAATAATTCTTCGCGGCGAGCGCGCGGGCGAGCGCCGGGTGGGTCGACGGAAAAGACATGGGCGGGTTTTCGGATCTTTCGAAGCGTGGCGTGCGAACCGGCACGAACCGGCCGGGGCCAACAGCGGAGTTGGCCGGGCTATAGCCTGTTTGCCCTTCCGGCGCCACAGGCAAAGTGGCGCGGCGGCGGCTCGGTCGTGACCCACGTTAACGGGGCGTTTCCGGCCTCAGGAGGTGTGGTCGGCGGTGATGACGCTGAACCCGTCGGGGGTGCGTCGGGTCGCGGGGCGTGACGAGGCGTCCGTCAGGACGAGGGTGCTGCCGGGATGCAGGCTGCGGGCGACGGCTGCGGCGCGGTTCTGATCGCGGAAGGTTATGCGCCTCAGCGCGGCGTCTCCCTGCCACTGGACGATGTGGCGCTCGGTCGCGGCCTTGCCGACGCCGAACGACAGCCAGTCGAGGCCGGAACCGTCGGCGGCAGGTCCGACGAGGGTATAGATGTGGGTGCCGAGCGGGGTCGCCGGATTTGCGATGGCGACCGGCACGTCGGCGAGTTGTTCGCCGTTTTCCGTCAGATAGGCGCGGCGGTCGGCTCGGGAGACGACGATCGAGGACACGGGATATGTGATGGTCGCGTCCCAGCCGGTCGGCTTCTTCTTCGTACCGACGTGGTCGGCGACGGCGCGGGCTTCGGCAGCGGCGACGCTGTCGAGCATGATGCCGGGATGGACGACCGAGAAGGGCTGGGTGCGTTCGTCGGCAATGATCACGACGGTGCCGAGGTGGGTGACCTCGAACAGGAGGGCGGAGAACCTGAGCGGCAGGCGAACGCAGCCGTGGGACGCCGGATATCCCGGCAGGTTGCCGGCATGGAGCGCGATGCCGCCCCAAGTGAGACGCTCCATGTTGGGCATCTGGGCGCCCTTGTAGATCGAGGAGACGTGCTCGCGTTCCTTTTCGAGGATCGTGAAAACGCCAGTTGGTGTGCGGTGTCCGGGTTTGCCGGTCGAGCAGGTCGAGACGCCGATCTCGATGCCGCCGCGGTAGACGTGGACGCGCTGTTCGGGGATCGACACGATGACGACGACGGCGCCGGACGGGGCGCGATCAGGCTGCCATGTGAAGTCGCCAGGCCGGAACCCGTCGGGGGCGACATAGCGTTCAGCGTGTGCGCCGGACATTGCGGCGAAGGGTGCGGCGGCGATGAGCGATACGAGTTTGCGCCGGTCGAGGTGCATGACGTGCGGGGCTCCGGGTTCGTGGGGGTCAGCGGCGGGCCAAGTCGATCGCTTCGCCAAAGCGATCGAGGCGGAATTCGATCCCGCGATCTTCGCCTGGGAAGTTCACCACCATGTTCGCGCCCGTCCGCATCTGACGCATGAGGCCGAGGGTGATGTCGTCCGGTGAGAACGTCAGGCGCGTGCCGTCGGCACTCCTCAGCGGTGCGATCGGGCCGGCGGTGATCTCCTTGCCATCGATGAAGATCGTCAAGAGGCCAGAGGCCGGCAGTTTCGGATATTCGAGTGTGATCTCCGCATTCGGTGCTTCGACCGGTTTGACAACAAGGTTCGCGGGGCGTTGGGAGCCGACGCCCCCTTGCCGGACCGTGCAGTCCTTACCGGCGCAGGCCACCGTCCATGGTCCGATGGCGATGCGGTTCGCGTCCGTGGCGGCAGGTTTAGCGGTGGCTGCGGCCGGCGTGGTGGTAGTCTGAGTGCCTTCCTTCAAGAAGCGCCCGGCAACCCAACCGGTCTTTCCGGCATAGGATACGCGGCACCAGCGGGCCCGGGACGAGCGCGCCCGTTCGGCCGGGCTCATCCTTTCCCATTGCGCGAACGACGGGCCCTTCGTGCAGCCGAGATTGCGCAGCCCGTTGGCGTCGTGCGGGATGCGGGCGATGATCGCGCTGCGCGGGCTCTGGGTACGGTGCATGTTCAGCTTGTCGTTGGCGCGCACGCCTTGCACGGCCCAGACGTCCGGGCCATCGGCCTCGGCCAGGGCGGGGACGGCGCCCGTGACGGCCAAGACTGAAACAATCACGGCGGCTGTCGTCCTACGCATGAGATTACCCTCGGCAAACGCGCGTTATCGGGAACTACGTCCTTGAAAAAGTTTAGATCATACTCCGGCGTAGCGGTTTGATCCTCGTCGCCACGCGTGAGAGTTGCAACAATCTGCAGCTATGCTTCTATCTCTTGGGTGCCCGCCGGTTTCGCATTTACCGTCGCCTTGATGCCGGCCGCCGTCCGTGATTTATGCAAACGATCGCCCGCTATGTATACATTACCGGGCCGCCTGCGCGCTCGCGCGGCTTCAAGAATCCGACGCACCAGAGGAACCGTCCATGAATCTCTCGTACATGCTCGCCGAACGCGCCGCCAAGGGTAAGCCTGTCCGGATCGGCCAGGTGGGCGCCGGCAAGTTCGGCACCATGCATCTCGCGCAGTGCCGCATCACGACGGGTATGCATCTCGTCGGTCTCGCCGACCTCAACGTGGCGCGGGCGAAGGAGCGGCTGCTCGGTGTGCAGTGGCCGGCCGAGCAGATCGACGCCAAGTCGCTCGGGGAAGCCATCAAGACCGGCAAGACCCACATCACCGACAATGCGATGAGCCTGATCGAGAATCCGGACATCGAGGTCATCATCGAGGCGACCGGCGATCCGGCGACCGGCATCAAGCTCGCCTCCGCCGCCATCGAACACGGCAAGCACATCGTGATGGTCAACGTCGAAGCGGACGCGCTCGCCGGGCCGCTGCTCGCCAAGCGGGCACGCGAAAAGGGCGTCGTCTACTCGATGGCGTGGGGCGATCAGCCGGCACTCGTCGCAGAGCATGTGGACTGGGCACGGTCGTGCGGCTTCACGGTGGTCTCGGCAGGCAAGGGCACGCGCTATCACCCGACCTACCACCAGTCGACGCCCGAGACGGTGTGGGACATCCTCGACCAGTATCTCGTCATTCACGACCGCTCGCACATCAACCCGAAGATGTTCAACTCGTTCATCGACGGCACGAAGTCGGGCATCGAGATGACGGCGATCTGCAACGCCACCGGTCTCGTGCCGCAGACGAACGGCCTCACGTTCCCGCCCGCGACGCGTTTCGAACACGCGGAAATCTGCATTCCCAAGTCGGACGGCGGCGTGCTCGAAAAGGCCGGCGTCACCGAAGTCACCTCGTCGCTCTATCGCGACATGAAGGACGTGCCGCACTCGCTGCTGATGGGCACTTATGTCGTCATCACGAGCGACAGCGCCTACGCGCAGGGCTGCTTCAAGGAGTATTCGATGCTGCCGGACAAGACCGGCAAGTATGCGTCGCTCTATCGTCCGACGCACATGATCGGGCTCGAACTCGGGCTCTCGGTCGCCTCGGCCGCGTGCCGCAAGGAGCCGACGGGGACGGCGCGCTATTTCAACTCGGACGTGGTGGCGACGGCCAAGCGCGCACTCAAGAAGGGCGAAATGCTCGACGGCGAGGGCGGGTTCTGCGTCTGGGGCAAGCAGACGCCATCGGAGATGTCGCTCAAGGAAGGCTATCTGCCGCTCGGGCTCGCGCACAACGTCAAGCTCAAGGGCGATATCGCGGAGGGCCAGCGCATCAAGTGGTCGGACGTCGAGATCGACCCGAACGACGCGACGGTCAAATTCCGCCGCGAGATGGAAGCCGTGTTCGGCCGGCCGAACGTGAAGGCGTAATCCCCGTTCATCAGGACGTATTCCGGCGGCCCCGCGTTGACGCGGGGCCGTTGCGTTTCTAGTGTGCCCCGCGATTTGCGGGGCGTTGCAGAAGTCACCCTCACCCGCCCTGTCGGGCACCCTCTCCCTCGAGGGAGAGGGGAAAAGCTGCTCGATTACGTGCATATTGCCGTCTCCCCAAGGGGAGACGGTGGCCGAAGTCCGGATGAGGCGGTCTTCGCAGTCTCTACATCTCGAAAGCCTGACCATGACCGTTGAACATGATCCCGCAGTATTGGCAGCCCTCGGTGACGCGCGTGCGTGGCCGTTCGAGGAGGCGCGGCGGCTGATCGCCCGGCTCGACCGGATGCCGGACGGCAAAGAGAAAGCGGTCATATTCGAGACCGGATACGGGCCGTCAGGGCTGCCGCACATCGGCACGTTCGGCGAGGTGGCGCGTACGAGCATGGTACGGCATGCCTTCGAAGTCCTGACCGAGGGACGCCGCAAGACCCGGCTCATCTGTTTCTCCGACGACATGGACGGGTTGCGGAAGGTGCCGGACAACGTGCCGAACAAGGAGTTGCTGGCCGGCTATCTCGACCGGCCGCTGACCGCTGTCCCCGATCCATTCTATGATGCGGATGGCGACTCCCCTGCGGGGAGCCGGCCGCCATCCGCGGTGCGACTCGGCCGACATGAATCGTTCGCCCATCACAACAACGCGCGGCTCCGGGCGTTCCTCGACCAGTTCGGCTTTGAATACGAATTCAAGAGCGCGACCGAGGAATACAAGTCGGGCGTCATGGACGCGACGCTTCTGAAGATGCTGGAAGTCTACGACGCCGTCATGGCCATCATCCTGCCGACGCTCGGGCCCGAGCGCCAGGCGACGTATTCGCCGTTCCTGCCGGTGTCGCCGACATCGGGCAAGGTACTGCAGGTGCCGATGATCGAGCGGAACCCGAACGCAGGCACCGTCGTCTACGTCGATCCGGATACGGGCAGGAAAGTGGAGACGAAGGTCACGGGCGGCGCGGTCAAGTGCCAGTGGAAGGCCGACTGGGCGATGCGCTGGACTGCGCTCGGCGTCGACTACGAGATGGCGGGGAAGGACCTCATCGACTCGGTCACGCTGTCGTCGAAGATCTGCAAGGCGCTGGGCGGCACGCCGCCCGAGGGGTTCAACTACGAACTGTTCCTCGACGAGAAGGGGCAGAAGATCTCGAAGTCGAAGGGCAACGGCCTCACGATCGAGGAGTGGCTGACCTATGCGTCGCCCGAGAGCCTGTCGCTCTTCATGTACCAGAAGCCGAAGACGGCGAAGAAGCTCTACTTCGACGTGATCCCGCGTGCGCTCGACGAGTATCTGCAATACATCGCGACGTTTCCGTCCCAGGACGGGAAGGGCAAGCTCGATAATCCCGTATGGCATATTCATGCCGGGCATCCGCCGCGCGCGGAACTGCCGATCACGTTCGGGTTGCTGCTCAACCTCGTCGCGGCGTCGAACGCGCACGACAAGGGCGTGCTGTGGGGGTTCATCCGCAAGAGTGCGCCGGATGCGACGGCGGAGAAGTATCCGATCCTCGATCACCTGGTCGGGTATGCGGTCAGGTACTACGAAGACTTCGTGAAGCCGACGAAAGTATTCCGGGCACCTACGGCCGAGGAGCGCGCGGCGCTGCTCGCTCTCGACGCAGCACTTGCCACCGTGCCTGCAGGTGCGACGGCGGACGAGCTACAGAACCTCGTGTTCGAGACCGGCAAGGCCAACGGCTACACCAAGGAGACCCTGCGTTCGTGGTTCCAGGCGATCTACGAAGTGCTGCTCGGCCAGAGCCAGGGACCGCGTTTCGGTGGTTTCATCGAGCTTTACGGCGTACCGGAGACGCGTGCGCTGATTGCGAGGGCGCTGGCCGGTGATCTCGTCAGCGGCTGAGTGTGTCTGTTCGGCGCTCTACCTCTGCGAGGAAACTTAGCGAAGTGTTAATGCTCGGCGTCAGATCCGTCGACTGTGCGCCCCGCAAGCCGTGGGCGCGACCGAAGTACTGCACATTTTTCGATTTGCACCTCGTGCGTTAATTCTTTGGTCGTTGCAATGGAGTGCGATTAACTCGCTCTTATCTAAGCCGCGATAATACTTCGATCTACGTGTAGCGTGGTCGGGGAATGTAACAGTCATGATCGGTGGCTCACCGGACAAGGGTCGGACATCGTCGCTGATGAACGAGTACGCCCAGTTGCTGGGTGGTGCCGTACTTCGGCATCGAACGCATGTCGCCGAGCATTCCGCGCGCATCGAGGCGGAGCTCGCGAGTCGCATCAAGTCCGAATTCATCGCCAACATGAGCCATGAGCTCAGGACTCCACTCAACAGTATCATCGGGTTCTCGAAGCTGATCTCCGAAGCGGAGAAGCGGAATTCGACCATCCCGGAAGTCGTGGCCCACGCCAACCTCATCCAGGACGCCGCCGGGCACCTGCTCGCCGTCATCAACGACATTCTCGATATTTCCAAGATCCAGAGCGGCCGCTACCAGCTCAACTCGCGTGAACTCGAAATCGAAGAGTTCCTTTCGCCGTGCGTGAACGGCCTGAAGCTCGCGGCCGATGACGCCAAGGTCGCGCTGCACCTCGAGATCCAGCCGGGACTGCCGACCATCAAGGGCGATCTCGTCAAGCTGCGGCAGGTGTTCATCAACCTCCTGTCCAATGCCATCAAGTTCACGCCCGACCACGGCTCCGTCACGGTCCTGGCGCGGCTCGAAGGTCACGACGTGCTGATCCAGGTGCGTGATACCGGTGTCGGCATGGGCGAAGACGATATCAAGGTCGCGATGACGCCGTTCGGCCAGGTCGACGGCGGGAAAAACCGCTGGCGCGAGGGTACCGGGCTCGGGCTGCCTATCGCGCGCGCGCTCGTGCAACTCCACGGTGGATCGTTCTCGATCAGGAGCGAGAAATCGAAGGGCACCGAGATCAGCATCCGCCTGCCGCCTTACATGGCTCCCATAGAGGCCACCTGATTTCCCGATCTGAACTGCAGTCGACTTCAACATCCCCGCTTCATACAGTTTTCGGAAAAGACGATGATTTCCCTCTCCCAGACGCCGCCCACTTCCGATGCCGCCGACCAGACGATCGGTCGGATCGTCTCGGTCACAGGCTCCAAGGCCATCGTATTGCTCGACGGTGGGTCGGAGGCGCAGGGGCGTCAGATGACGCACCGACCGGAAATGGGCACACTCATCGCCATCGATACGGTGACGACGGTGGTGCTGGCGGTCGTCTCGGCGCTCAGCGTGCCGGTTCCGGCACAGCGCGAGGGGGACACGGAAATTTGGATCGCGGAACTCGGCCTCGTCGGTGAACTCTGGCGGCCACGTGACGGCAAACCCGGCTCGTTCAATCGCGGCGTGACGATCTATCCAGCTCTCGGCGATCGTGCGCGCATCGCGTCGAAACCGGAACTGCAGCTGGCGTTCATGGGTGATACGACGGGCTCGGTCAGGGTCGGCTGCATCCGGCAGGATTCGTCGATTCCGGCCATGATCAAGGTCGACGATCTTCTCGGCAAGCACTTCGCGATCCTCGGTACGACCGGTACCGGCAAGTCCTGCACCACGGCGCTCATCCTGCAGGCCATTCTCTCTGAAAACCCGGCCGCGCATCTCGTGCTGCTCGATCCGCACAACGAATATGCGACCGCGTTTCCGAAGCTTGGCGAGGTCATCAGCCCGAAGAACATGCAGCTGCCGTACTGGCTACTGACGTTCGAGGAAATCGTCGAAGTGCTCATGGGCAACACCAGCGAGCGCAAGCACGAAGTCGAGCTTCTCCAGGAACTCATTCCGATCGCCAAGGCGCGCTACAGCGCCGGTCGCGACGGCCGCAAGGATGCCTCGCTCCGTCGAGGGCAAGGGGGCGAAATCCGCTATACCGTGGATACGCCAGTGCCGTATCGTATCTCCGATCTTGTCGGCCTCATCGACGAGCGGATGGGCAAGCTCGAAAACAAGCGCGACATCTCGCCGTACCGGAACATCAAGCTTCGGATCGAAACCATCAGCCAGGATCCGCGCTACGCCTTCATGTTCGGCTCGTTGACCGTTTATGACGGGATGGCGCAGATCCTGTCGCGCATC
>DAOMWV010000122.1:0-9080 GCA_035436725.1 Hyphomicrobiaceae bacterium | reverse complement strand
CGGGCAGCGCCCGGCAGCAGACCTTCGCGCTGGGCCTTCTTGCGGGCGAGCTTGCGGGCGCGACGAACGGCTTCAGCCTGTTCGCGGACGCGCTTTTCAGACGGCTTTTCGAAGTGCGTGCGCAACTTCATCTCGCGGAACACGCCCTCGCGCTGGAGTTTCTTCTTGAGCGCCTTGAGGGCCTGATCGACGTTGTTGTCACGAACCTGGACGAGCACGCGGGATAACCTCGCTTGAAGATTGGAATTGGACCGATTGTTCGGGTCGGGGCCAGTATCCATGCACAAAAAGGCCGGACTTCGGACCCCAGCTGGCGTGGTGAATATCAAACTCCGGGCGCCTTGTCCATGGCGCGAGGTGCGGATTTTGCGGAGGAAAACGCGGTCACGAACGGGTTCGGCGGCGCGGCGAGGGCGGGGTAGCGGGGATGTGATTGCGGGGCAGGAGGCGGGTCACGTGCCCCATCTTTCGGCCTTCCCGGGCTTCGTTCTTGCCATAGAGATGGAGGCAGGCGTCGGGTTCGCCGGCGAGACCGCGCCAGGCCAGGGCTTCGGGTCCGATCAGGTTGCGCATTTCGGCGTCCGAATGGCGTTCGGTCGTGCCGAGCGGCCAGCCGGCCACGGCGCGCATGTGATTCTCGAACTGGCTGGTCTGGCAGGCGTCGATGGTCCAGTGGCCGGAGTTGTGAACCCGCGGGGCGATCTCATTGACAAGCAGGCGTTCGCCGTCAGGGGCGTCGGGGCCGAGATCGAACATCTCGACGGCCAGCAGGCCAACATAATCGAGGGCGTCGGCGATGCGGATGGCGATAGCCTTCGCTGCGGCTGCGGTGGCGTCGTCGATAGGGGCGGGTACGACCGAACGGTGGAGGATGCCGTTCTCATGGGTGTTGTGGGGGATGTCGTAGGTGACGGCAGACCCGCTCAAAGGGCGACAGACGAGGACGGAGATCTCGCGCACGAAAGCGAGGCGCTTTTCGAGCACGGCCGGCTGGCTGCCGATGGCGGCGAAGGCTGCCGGCAGGTCGTCGTCCGGGGTGACGCCTATCTGTCCCTTGCCGTCGTAGCCGAGACGGCGCGTTTTCAGGATGGCCGGTGCATCCATGACGGCGACGGCTTTGGTCAGCGCGCGGGCGCTGTCGATCCTGGCGAAGGGTGCGACCGGTATGTCGAGCTTGGTCAGGAACGTCTTTTCGGTGAGGCGGTCCTGGGCCACGGCAAGGGCACGCTGCCCGGGGCGGACGGGAACGGTCTTCGCCAGCAAGCGGGCGGTGGCTTCGGGTACGTTCTCGAACTCGTAGGTCACGACCTGGACGTCGGCGGCGAATGCGGCGAGGGCGGCCTCGTCGTCATAGGCGGCGACCGTCTTCTGGGCGGCGACGTCGAAGGCGGGGCCGGCGCTGTCGGCGTAGACATGGCAGCGGAGGCCGATGCGGGCGGCGGCCATGGCCAGCATGCGGCCGAGCTGGCCGGAGCCGAGAATGCCGATGATCGAGCCCGGAGGAAGGGGGCCCAATTTCTTCTGCGCGGGCATGGAGGTCGGTCCGCCTTGGATCTGATCGAACACGTATCGAACACTGGGCCGGATAGCTGCGATCCCGGCCGATGTCGAGGGGCGTCAGGAGTCGGCGGGTGGCGTTTCGGGAACGCTCGCGCTCTGATCCCGGCGGGCTGCCTCGAGCCGGTCGGCAAGGGCGGGATCGGAGAGGGCCAGGATCTGGGCCGCCAGAAGACCTGCGTTGGCCGCGCCGGCCTCGCCGATGGCCAGGGTGCCGACGGGAATGCCTGCGGGCATCTGCACGATCGACAGGAGACTGTCCTGTCCGGAGAGCGCCTTGGATTGTACCGGAACTCCAAGGACGGGGAGGGTGGTCATGGAGGCGGTCATGCCGGGCAGATGTGCAGCTCCGCCGGCTCCGGCGATGATGACCTGCAGGCCCCGGGCGCGCGCGGTCTTGGCGAACTCGTAGAGGCGGTCGGGCGTGCGGTGGGCCGAGACGACCTTGGCTTCATAGGGGATGTCGAGCTTGTCGAGCATGTCGGCCGCCTTCTTCATGGTCGGCCAGTCGGATATCGAGCCCATGATGATGCCGACGAGCGGCGCACGCGCAGGCTTTTTCGGACGTGGTTGGGAACGGGATGTCGAAGGCATGATCGGGACCGGTTGTCTGTCTGCTAAAGTGGCGACTGTCGCCGTGGAAGGGGCGCGGCGTATCAGGCGATGATGTCGGGGAAGAGCTGATCTTCGATGGCGATGATGCGGTCCTTGATTGCGAGCTTGCGCTTTTTCAACCGCTTGATGAGCAACTGATCGGTGTTGCTGGTCGCCTCGATGGCAATAATCTCGGCGTCGAGATCGCGGTGCTCGGCCTTCAGTTTGTTGAGAAGATCCCGAAGTTCGATTTCATTCACTGCGGCCATCGCCCGACTGTGTCCAGAGTTGTTGCTCAGTCGCTGCGGAACCCTGCATATGACTTGATGGAATCCGCTCCGCGAAGATCGGCGGAAGTGGCTAGTCGGCCCGCGCACCGAGCACTTCCGTTGCGTGCGACACAACGCGCGGACAGCCGAAGCTCGCCCGTCCGTCAGCCGCAAGACTTTCGCACGCACTGCAATATCCTTACGGCAAGAACGCCCCGGCGGCAATCACCGAAGCCTGCGAAACCCATGGAATCAGCCGATTTTCATCGTCGGCGGCCAATGGTCAGTCGGGCGGTTGCTCGCGTGCTCGGAGGTCAGCAAGGAGGTCGATGAGCGAGCTCCTTTTTGTGTTTCACGCTGAAACAGTCCTGAAAGTATCGTGATCAGAAGTTTTGCTTTCGATATTGGACAGCTTGACGCTTTCATGTCACAGTTTCGATCTCTGCAACGCAAGAGGAGGGTCACGATGGCACTTGATGCACATCTGGCAGAACTTTCCGAGAAGCATCGTCTTCTGCAGCGTCGTATCGAAGAAGAAATGGCCAGGCCAAGTGTGGACGAAGTGAGAGTCCGCCGCTGGAAACAAGAAAAACTAAAACTCAAAGATCAAATCGAAAAATTGCGGGCACTGCCGCCGAGAAAGCCGGTCAAGCCGGAAATCGATATTCGCGCTTAGGCGTTTTCAATAATAAGCTCTGAATTCGGTCGACTGCTTCGGTGGTTTGGCGCGGTCTGCCGTGTTCTGCGAGTAGCCTGAGCGTGTCGAACGTGTAAACGCGGTGATGCGTTGCCGTGTGTCAGTTGGGCGCGGATAAATGGCCCGACGATACTGGTCCTGACCACAGGCACGTCCAGGTGTGGTGTATCCGGTGCGGCGGCGCTTTTCGTCGAGTTGGCCGCCGTTGCCTGCACAAGGGGAACGGTGCAGCTTTGCTCCGGACGCCATTTTCGCCCAGGAGCTGTGCGGTGGGGCGCTGTCGCGCTGACGGGGTCGTTCGGTGTTCCCTCGGTTTTGCCAGGCTTAGGCGCCTTCGCGGGACGTCAGCTCCAGACTGTTCGCTTCGCGTGGAAGCCGGACGGCTAGGCGCGCGGTCCCTTGGATCCGCAGAGTGTTGTCTGGCCGTTAGGTCGTCGGCGGGGCGCTCGGGTGTCCGCGTTGGTGGATGATGCAACGCTTGGCGCTGCGTGAGGTGCAATGTCGAGCCTTGGAGCGATGATGGCGCAGCTTATGCCTTGCTGCAGGTGGCCGATCGTCGGGCCTCGTCTCAGGTCGGAGCCGGTCTTTCCCATGGTGGCTTTTCACGGTTGATCTCCCGAGGTCCAGGCGGCTATACACGCGCGATCGTCTGTCAGGTCGCCCTTCGGGCGGTACTTGGTTGCCGTATTGGTCCGGCATTCAAGGATCGCATGCGGGTCTTCAGCGGCGTGTGCGGCCACCGGTGTCGCCGGTGTTACCATCGGTTCGTGCCGGGACCGTGCGGTTTGATCGTGCGGGCGTGGCGGAATTGGTAGACGCACTGGATTTAGGTTCCAGCGACTAACGTCGTGGGGGTTCAAGTCCCTCCGCCCGCACCAGGTTTCGAGCCATCCCCCAGGTCGAAGCGCGTGGGCGCGGGCGCAGGGGCTGGCAGAGCAGGAAGTTTCACGGGCGCATCCGTCGGGCGCGCCATCGTCAGTTCGAACGAGAAGGCATCGGGTTCGTCATCATGCAGGTTACCGAAACAGTTGCGCAGGGTCTGAAGCGGGAGCTGAAGGTCGTCGTCGGCAAGGATGAACTCGCCCAGAAGTTCAACACGCGTCTCGAGAGCTTCAAGTCGGAAGTTCAGCTCAAGGGCTTTCGCAAGGGCAAGGTTCCGACCGCGCACATCAAGAAACTCTACGGGCGGTCGCTGATGGGCGAGGTGCTGCAGGAGACGCTCGACGAGACGAGCCGCAAGGCCATTTCGGATCGTAACGAGCGGCCGGCCATGCAGCCGAAGGTCGACATCCCGGAAGACCAGAACGCCATTGCCGCCGTGATCGACGGCAAGGACGATCTCGCCTACACGATGTCCTTCGAGGTACTGCCGGACATCAAGCTCGGCGATCTTTCTACCCTGAAGCTCGAGCGCGAGACTGCGAAAGTCGACGCCGCTGACGTTGATCGCGGCGTTGAAGAGATCGTGACGCGCGCCACGCAGCACGAAGACGAAGAGGGGCGCGCCGCCGCGGACGGCGACCGCGTAACGATCGACTTCGTCGGGCGCATCGACGGTGTCGAGTTCGCTGGTGGCAAGGGCGAGGCCATGCCGGTCGTGCTCGGCCGCGGGGGCTTCATTCCGGGCTTCGAGGAAGGTCTCATCGGCGCGAAGGCCGGCGAGACGCGTACGATCAAGGCGACGTTCCCCGAGGGTTATCCGGAAGCCTCGCTCGCCGGCAAGACCGCCGAGTTCGAGACGACCGTCAAGGCGGTCGGCAAGCCGGTGAAGCCGGCGGTGGACGACGAGTTCGCAAAGTCGCTCGGCGTCGAGAGTGTCGCCAAACTGCGGGAGGCGATCGAAGCACAGATCTCGGCGCAGTACGCGCAGCTGAGCCGTCTCAAGCTGAAGCGCCAGATCCTCGATCAGCTGGATGCGACGCACTCGTTCGAGTTGCCGCAGAGCCTCGTCGACAACGAGTTCGAAGGCATCTGGCAGCAGGCCAATGCGCAGCTGGCGCAGGCGGGCAAGACGTTCGCTGACGAGGGCAAGACCGAGGAGGGCGCGCGCGAGGAGTATCGCAAGATCGCCGAGCGGCGCGTGCGTCTCGGGCTGGTCATCGGCGAGATCGGCGACAAGCAGAAGATCCAGGTGACACAGGACGAACTGCGCGGCGCTCTCATCGAAGAAGCACGTCGCTATCCCGGCCAGGAAAAGTTCGTCTACGAGTATTACCAGAAGAACCCGCAGGCACTGACCGGCCTGCGCGCGCCGATCTTCGAAGAAAAGGTCGTCGACTACATCGTCGATCTCGTGAAGCCGGCAGAGAAGACCGTGAGCCGTGAAGAACTGCTCAAGGCCGGCCAGGAAGGCGAAGATCCGGTCTGACGCCGGCACCGGGTTCGGCAGCGCGGACGGTAAGTCCGGCGCCGGGGTCGGGAACAGTGGCGTCGAAACTTTCAACGAGCGTCGAGGACGACATGAGCGTGATCACCAATACCTACTGGCCGGCCGTCATCGAGCAGACCAACCGCGGCGAGCGGACCTACGACTTGCCGTCGCGCATGCTGCAGGAGCGGATCATCTTCGTGATCGGTCCTGTCGAAGACAACATGGCGTCGTCGATCTGCATGCAGCTTCTGTTTCTCGAAGCGCAGAACCCGAACAAGGATATCGCCATGTACATCAACTCGCCGGGCGGGGTGGTGACGAGCGGTATGGCGATCTACGACACCATGCAGTTCATCAAGTGCCCGGTGACGACGCTGTGCATTGGTCAGGCGGCGTCGATGGGGTCGTTGCTGCTGGCGGCGGGCGCACCGGGCAAGCGCTTCGCGTTGCCGAACGCGCGCATCATGGTCCACCAGCCGTCGGGCGGGTTCCAGGGGCAGGCGTCAGACATCGAGCGGCACGCGCAGGACATCATCAAGATGAAGCGGCGCCTCAACGAGATCTATGTGCAACATACCGGCAAGACCTATGACATCATTGAAAACACGCTCGATCGTGACCACTTCATGACGTCGGAGGAGGCCCGGGCATTCGGGCTCGTGGACCGGGTCATCAGCACGCGTGACGATGTCGAAGCGGCCGTCCAGGGCGCCAAATCGTAATTGCCCAGCGGGCATACCGGGTTTTTTTGACACAGTCGGCATGTTCCTGTAATGTTCTGTATCGTCCCGCCCGTCCGGCCTGAAACGCGGTCGCAATCAGGCCGCAATGGGCGGGTTGATACATCTGCGCACGGGATTGTGACTGGGGAAGCGGGGCTTTTCCCGCATTCTGTCCATGCACGGCGGGTGACCCGGTGGCGGTGCGTGGCCGTAACACGGAATGCGTCCTTGATCTTTGAGGCGCGCACGTGTTGTGATCGACGTTAAGGATTCCCCGTATGTGTGCGGTAAGGATTGTGTCGTAACCTCGCGAACGGTAAACGCCCGTAGCGCGGTATTAACTCAGCCGTCCGAAGCGCGCAGGCGCGGGACCCGGCAGATGCTACTCAGGTCCACCGAACGGAGGGGCTGGCAGCCATCAGGGCGGGTCTTGTAACAGTAGCGAGCGGGCGGGAAGCGGTACGAAGAGGTCGGGATGGCTGAGCAGAAAAACACCCTCTATTGCTCGTTCTGCGGCAAGAGCCAGCACGAAGTGCGCAAGCTCATTGCGGGTCCGACCGTGTTCATCTGCGACGAATGCGTCGAGCTGTGCATGGACATCATCCGCGAGGAGAACAAGAACACCCTCGTGAAGTCGCGTGACGGGGTGCCCACGCCGCAGGAGATCTGCAACGTCCTCGACGGCTACGTCATCGGTCAGTTCCACGCCAAGCGGGTGCTTTCGGTTGCGGTGCACAACCACTACAAGCGCCTCAATCACGCGTCGAAGAACAACGATGTCGAACTCGCCAAGTCGAACATCCTGCTGGTCGGGCCGACCGGGTGCGGCAAGACGCTGCTCGCCCAGACACTGGCCCGCATCCTCGATGTGCCGTTCACGATGGCGGACGCGACGACGCTCACGGAAGCCGGCTATGTCGGCGAGGACGTCGAGAACATCATCCTGAAACTGCTGCAGGCCGCCGACTACAACGTCGAGCGGGCGCAGCGCGGCATCGTCTACATCGACGAAATCGACAAGATCAGCCGCAAATCCGACAATCCGTCGATCACGCGCGACGTGTCCGGCGAAGGCGTGCAGCAGGCGCTCCTCAAGATCATGGAAGGGACCGTCGCGTCGGTCCCCCCGCAGGGTGGGCGCAAGCATCCGCAACAGGAATTCCTGCAGGTCGATACATCGAACATCCTGTTCATCTGCGGCGGCGCATTCGCGGGTCTCGAAAAGATCATCTCGCGGCGTGGTCGCGGATCTTCGATCGGTTTCGGCGCGAAGGTCACGGGCCCGGATGAGCGGCGTACGGGTGAGATTCTCCGCCAGGTCGAGCCGGAAGATCTCCTCAAGTTCGGTCTCATTCCGGAGTTCATCGGCCGCCTGCCGGTCATCGCGACGCTCGAAGACCTCGACGAAGCAGCGCTGATGCAGATCCTGACGCAGCCGAAGAATGCGCTCGTCAAGCAGTATCAGCGCCTGTTCGAGATGGAAGACGTCAAGCTGACGATCACGCAGGACGCTCTCAAGGCCGTCTCCCGCAAGGCGATCGAGCGCAAGACCGGTGCTCGCGGCCTTCGCTCGATCATGGAAGGAATCCTGCTCGATACGATGTTCGATCTCCCGGCTCTGAAAGGTGTCGAAGAGGTCGTGATCGGGCCGGAGGTCGTCGAAGGCGGCGCCAAGCCGCTCCGCATCTATTCCGACCGTGCCGAGGAAAAGGGCTCCAGCGCCTGATCTTGCGGCGCGATCGCCGTTTCCGGCATGGCTGTGCGGCGCCGGGTTCGGTGGTCCGCACCGCTTCTAACGAAACGGCGTTGGCCGGGTCGCCTCACGACTTACACGGTTCGATGTACCGGTGTGTCGGGGACGCTCCATTGTGGCGGTTTTGCCCGTTTCTCGTGTCCGGGGTGCTGGACGAGCCGGGCGAACCACTTGAAGCTGGTTATCTGCGGGGCCATTTTCTGGTCATCGTGGGTGTGGGTGGCCGGTCCTGCCAATGGTTGGGGGACAAGCCGCTGCACGGGCGTTCCGGCGGTGATTTGCGACATCAAATCACCACAGGCGCCATGCCGTTTGGGCCTCACGAGCCGGCGCGGGCGTCGAGCGGTCGCGGCCGGGAATAAGGAGAGCGAACATGAGCGACGAAACAAAAACCAAGGACAAGCCGGGACGGGAAGTGTTTCCGGTCCTGCCGCTCCGCGACATCGTCGTATTCCCCTACATGATCGTCCCGCTGTTCGTCGGTCGCGAGAAGTCGATCGCGGCCCTCGAAGAAGTCATGCGGGCCGACAAGCAGATCCTGCTTGCTGCGCAGAAGAATGCCGGTGACGACGATCCCGCCCAGGAGGCGATCTACGAAACGGGTACGCTTGCGTCGGTACTGCAATTGCTCAAGCTGCCGGACGGCACGGTGAAGGTCCTGGTCGAAGGTGGCCAGCGCGCCAAGATCACCAAGTTCACGTCGAAGAGCGAGTTCTTCGAGGCGGAAGTCGTGCGTCTCAACGAGACGTCGGGCGCGAAAGACGAGATCGAGGCTCTTGCGCGGTCGGCCGTCACGCAATTCGAGAGCTACGTCAAGCTCAACAAGAAGATCTCGCCCGAAGTGCTCGGCACGGTGAGCCAGATCGAGGATTACTCGAAGCTGGCCGATACGATTGCGTCGCATCTCGCCATCAAGATCACCGAGAAGCAGGAGATCCTCGAGATCGCATCGATCTCGGAGCGGCTCGAGCGCGTCTACACGCTGATGGAAAGCGAGATCGCCGTCCTGCAGGTCGAGAAGAAGATCCGCAGCCGCGTCAAGCGCCAGATGGAGAAGACGCAGCGCGAGTACTATCTCAACGAGCAGATGAAGGCGATCCAGAAGGAGCTCGGCGAC
>DAOMWV010000121.1:0-9132 GCA_035436725.1 Hyphomicrobiaceae bacterium | reverse complement strand
CGTGAACCGATCGCACGAGACGGCCGCGCAATGCTTCGTCGGCGCCGAAGACGCGGCCAGTCATGGTCCATTCCAGGGCCTGCTGGAGGCCGACCGCACGTGGCAGGAACCAGCTGGAGCAGGCTTCCATCACGATTCCTCTACGGGCGAAGACGAAGCCGAACTTCGCCGTCTCGGCAGCCAGACGAATGTCCATCGGCAGGAGCATTGTCGCACCAATGCCGACGGCGGGGCCGTTGACGGCGGCGATCACGGGTTTCAGGCAATCGAAGATGCGGAGGGTCACGCGGCCGCCGCTATCGCGGTGCTCGTTGGCGGAAAGTTGGGGCGTTCCTTCGAGAGACTGGCGCGCCTTGTAGTCGAACGTTGTGCCGCCGGTCGCGAGATCGGCACCAGCACAGAAAGCGCGACCCGCCCCCGTGACGATAACGGCGCGCACATCGTCGTTGCGGTCGATGGTGTCGAAGGCGCGCAACAGGTCGTCGCACATGACGCGGGTCCAGGCATTCAGCCGGTCGGGACGATTGAGGGTTAGCGTGGCGATGCCGTCGGCGGTGTCGAGGGCGATGGTGGAATAGGTCATGGGCGATCGGACGTCACTGGTTGGCCTTCGGTTAGGGCCAGTGGAGCATGTCTGCCCGGGTCGGTCCAGATCAGGCCGGGGCGCATCAGCCGTCTGTCGCGGTTGAAGGGGGCGGCACGGCGTGATAGCGGGTGCGGCAGTTTTCCGACCCCTGCCATGAGGCTCGTACCATGACCAAGACCCGCACCGAAACCGATACCTTCGGCCCGATCGAGGTGGATTCGTCCATGTACTGGGGAGCGCAGGCGCAACGCTCACTCGGCAATTTCAAAATCGGCTGGGAAAAGCAGCCGCAGCCGATCGTGCGTGCGCTCGGCATCGTCAAGCGGGCGGCAGCTGAAGCCAACATGGCGCTCGGCAAGCTCGACCCGAAACTCGGCGACGTGATCGTCAAGGCCGCGAACGAAGTGATCGAAGGCAAGCTCGATACGCATTTCCCGCTGGTCGTCTGGCAGACGGGGTCGGGCACGCAGTCGAACATGAATGCGAACGAGGTGATCTCGAACCGGGCCATCGAGATGCTCGGCGGCGAGATGGGCTCCAAGAAGCCCGTACATCCGAACGACCATGTCAACATGAGCCAGTCGTCGAACGATTGTTTCCCGACGGCGATGCACATCGCCTGCGCCGAGGAAGTGGTGCATCGGCTGCTGCCGGCCCTGAAGAAGTTGCACGGCGCCCTCGATGAAAAGGCGAAAGCGTGGGCAGACATCATCAAGATCGGTCGCACGCATACACAGGACGCGACGCCAGTCACGCTTGGACAGGAGTTTTCGGGCTACGCCAAGCAGGTCGAGAACGGCATCAAGCGCATCGAAATGACGCTGCCGATGCTGATGGAACTGGCGCAGGGTGGTACGGCGGTCGGCACGGGGTTGGCTTCTCCGGCAGGGTTTGCCGACAAGGTGGCCGAGCGGATCGCCGCAATCACCGGCCTCGCGTTCACATCCGCGCCGAACAAGTTCGAAGCGCTCGCTGCGCACGACGCGATGGTGTTCACGCACGGCGCCATCACGACCGTTGCCATGAGCTGCTTCAAGATCGCCAACGATATCCGGTTCCTCGGTTCGGGCCCGCGCGCGGGACTTGGGGAACTGGCGCTGCCCGAGAACGAGCCGGGGTCGTCGATCATGCCGGGCAAGGTCAATCCGACGCAATCGGAAGCGCTCACCCAGGTGGCGGCGCACATTCTCGGCAACAATGCGGCGATCGCGTTCGCCGGCTCGCAGGGTCACTTCGAGCTCAACGTCTACAATCCGATGATGGCGTATAACTTCCTGCAGTCGACGCGACTGCTGGCGGACGCGGCGGTGTCGTTCACGGACAATTGCGTCGTCGGGATCGAGCCGCGCCTCGACAATATCGCCAAGGGTCTCGCCAACTCGCTGATGCTCGTGACGCCGCTCAAGGAAAAGTACGGGTACGATCTGGCCGCCAAGGTCGCGAAGACCGCGCACAAGAACGGCACGACGCTGCGCGAGGAAGCCTTGAAGCTCGGCATTTCAGGTGAGGATTTCGACGCGATCGTCGTGCCGGCGAAGATGATCGGACCGGACCCGGCGTGAAGAAAAGATCACTGCGACCTTCCGGGGGCCGGCTGTCACAGCCGGCCTTTTGCTTTTTCGGCTGCGACCGGCCGCAGGCCAGCCCCAGCGCCCCGCATCTGGCAGGCGGGTTGACAAGCCGGCGACAAACGTAGGTCACTGTCGTCGTCACGGAAACGCGCGGGAGATTCAAGCATGGCGAAAGTACTTTACGAGCGCGATGGGCGAATTGCTCGCATCACACTGAACAGGCCAGACGTACTCAATGCCATCGACGACGACGTGCCGCGTGAACTGGCGGCATGTGTCGAACGCGCCGACGACGATCCGCACGTCCACGTCATCGTGCTCTCCGGTGCGGGGCGCGCCTTCTGCGCCGGATACGACCTCACCTATTACGCAGAGGCGAACGGCTCGAACAACGTCACGCAGGACATGCCGTGGGATCCGATGAAGGATTATGCCTTCATGATGCGGAACACGCAGCTTTTCATGTCGCTGTTCCGATCAAAGCGGCCGGTCGTCTGCAAAGTGCATGGCTTCGCCGTGGCAGGCGGCTCGGACATCGCGCTCTGTTCCGACATCGTCGTGATGGCCGAGGACGCGCGCATCGGTTACATGCCGGTTCGCGTGTGGGGCTGCCCGACGACGGCGATGTGGCTCTACCGGCTCGGACCGGAGAAGGCCAAGCGCATGCTGTTCACGGGGGACAAGATCGACGGGCGGGAAGCGGAAAAGCTCGGACTCGTATTGAAGGCCGTGCCCGAGAAGGATCTCGACGAAGAGGTCGAAACGCTGGCCCATCGCATGGCGGGTGTGCCGCAAAACCAGCTCATGATGCAGAAGCTGATGATCAACCAGGCGCTTTACAATATGGGCCTGCAAACGACGCAGATGATCGCAACCGTGTTCGACGGCATCACACGGCATAGCCCCGAGGGGCTCAATTTCAAGCACCGCGCCGAGGGCAAGGGCTGGAAGCACGCGGTCGAGGAGCGTGATCTCGGCACGTTCGACTGGACGGCGAACGAGCCGATGAAGGGGAACCGCTGAGGCGCCGTCCGGTAGTCAGAGCCTGACGACCTTGCCGGGGTTCATGATGCCCTTGGGGTCGAACGCCTGCTTGATCGCGCGCATCATGTCGAGTTCGACGTCGCTCTTGTAGTGATAATTCTCGTCGAGGCGGAGACGGCCGATACCGTGTTCGGCGCTTATGGAGCCGCCGTACTTGATGACGCGATCATGCACGATCCGGTTGATCTCCTTGTAGTGCTCGAGCCACTGATCGGGCGTCCAGCCCTCGGGCCGCACCGGGTTGTAGTGCATGTTGCCGTCGCCGACGTGGCCGAAGCAACAATGCCGCATACCGGGGAAGCGCTGCTCCATGACAGAATCTGTTTCTGAAATGAACTCGGCGATGCGCGATACCGGCACGGAGATGTCGTGGCCGATCGAGCCGCCGACCGCGCGCTGTGCATCCGCCATATCTTCGCGCATGCGCCAGAGGCGATCGGACTGAGCCTGGTTCTGGGCGATGACGGCGTCGCGGATCAGGCCCTCCTCCATGCACGTTCCCAGCGCTTCGGCGAAGGGTTCGGAGAGAGAGCCCGCCGGGCCCTGGCTCGACACGTCGAGGAGCACATACCAAGGATGCTTCTCCGCCATCGGGTCTTCATGACCGGGAATGCCGACGAGGAGAAAATCTACGATCTGGCGGCGCATCAGCTCGAAGGCTGTCAGCTGGTCGCCGACGAGTTCACGCATACGGCCGAGGAGGCTCACGGCTGTTTCGGGATCATCGACAGCGAGCCAGGCGGTCTCGCTCGCCGACGGTTTCGGGAACAGGCGGATGACAGCTTTCGTGACGATGCCGAGCGTCCCCTCCCCGCCGATGAAGAGGTGCTTCATGTCGTAGCCGGTGTTGTCCTTCCTGAGGCCGCGGAGGCCGTTCCAGACGCGGCCGTCGGGCAGGACGACTTCGAGGCCGAGGACGAGATTTCGCGTGTTGCCATAGCGGAGCACCTGGACGCCGCCTGCGTTGGTCGAGATGTTGCCGCCGATGCGGCACGATCCCTGTGCGCCGAGGCTCAGGGGAAAGAGCCGATTGTTCTTCGCGGCTTCTTCCTGGATGGTCTGGAGGACGACGCCAGCTTCGACCGTCATGGTGTCGTTGCCGAGGTCGACATCGAGGATCTTCGACATACGCTCGGTCGTGACGACGATTTCGCTCCGGTCGGTGCCGGGATTGCCGCCGAAGGTGAGGCCGGTGTTACCGCTCTGCGGGACGATGGCGATGTTCTCGGCGTTGCAGAGTTTCACGATCGCGACGACCTCGTCGGTGGTCACGGGCCGAAGCACGAGCGGCGTGTCGCCGACATACCCGTAGCGCCAGCTTTTTCGGTAAGCGAAGGTGTCGCTCTCGCCCTCGAGCCATCCGGACGGGCCGACCAAGGCTTTCAGGCGCTCGATCGCGGCGGCGGGAACGGGTGGTCTTCCTGTCGAGGCCGTTTTCATTGGCGAGACGTCTCCAAACTGGACTTTGGCTCGGGCAGCCAGTAGCAGAGGCGATATGGAAAAAACAGACCAGCAACCGCATGGCGGCCCGGAGGTGGCAACTTCCGAAGGGCGTGACGCCGGCATCCGGAACAGCTTCCGGAAGGTCGTCGGGTATACGACCGACGTCTGGGAAAAGGACTATGCGGAGATCGGCCTCGTCATCGGGCCGGATCACATGAACAGCCTCGGCTACGTCCACGGCGGAGTCTATGCGACCATCCTGGATGCGGCGTTCGGACACGCGGTGGCGTGGTGCGGCGTGCCGGGCAACATGCGGCAGACGGTGACGACGCAACTCACGACCACGTATCTCAAGGGCGCGAAGGAGGGCAAACTCGTCGCTCGCGGGCGTGTGCTCGGCGTCGACGGGCGCATTGCGGCGGTCGCAGGCGAAGTGGTGGGGAGCGACGGGGCGATCTGCGCGACCGGTCAGGCGACGTTCATCTATCTGCCTGGCAGCGAGAACCCTGATGGTATCCCCAAGCCAAAGCGGTCATCCGGTTGACGGCGGACCGGGCGGGACGTCGGGCCGTTCGGCGAGCCGGGCGGCGCGCACCTGTGCTTCGCGACGGGCGATATAGGTCGCGGACGCGATGATCACGATGGCGCCGACCCAGGTCCAGACGTCAATTGTCTCGCCGAAGAAGAAGTAGGCGATCGCGGTCGCGAACGGCAGTTTCGAGAATTCGAACGTCATGACGAGCGAGGCATCGGTCGCAGCGTATCCGCGCACGAGCATCATGTGGCCGGCGGTGGCGAAGAAACCCATGCCGAGGACGAGCCAGATCTGCGACAGCGGCGGCCACTTCCAGATGAAGAGCGCAGGTACGAGCGACATGGGGACGAGGAGGAGATGGGTCAGGAAGACGATCTTGTTGGGATCGTCGCGCGCCGTGAGCTGCTTGACGAGGATGGCGACGAGACCCGACGACATGGCCGCTAGCAGCGCCGTCAACTGGCCGTATCCGAGCGGCGACATGCCGGGGCGCAGGATGATGAGCGCGCCGATGAAGCCGACGACGAGCGCGGTCCAGCGGCGGGCGCGGACGGTTTCCTTGAGGATGACGATGGCGCCGAGGGTGCCGAAGAGTGGGGCGAGGAACGAGATCGCGGTAAGTTCGCCGAGCGGGATGACGGCGAGGGCGTAGAACCAGGTCAGCATCGAGAAGAGGGAAATCGCGCAGCGGCCAGCGTAGAGCGAAAGCTGGCTCGTCTCGAATAGGGCGAGGCCACGCGTCAACAACAGTGGGGAGAAGACGAGAGCCGCGAACAGATTGCGGAAGAAAACAATCTGGAATGGGTGCATCCCCTCCGCCGCCAGGGCCTTGGCGCAGGCGGCGAGGCCGGCCAGCGTCGCCATGGACGCAAACACCCACATCGCGCCGGCGACAGGATCGTTTTTCGGCTCGATGGGCTTGATCGTCGATCGGGCGACGGACATCTGGGTGGCTCGTAGGTTTTTCCGACCATCGTCAGAGTCCGTGTCACACGCAACCGGTTCCGGACGGGACTGAGATATGCAAGCCGGGATCATTGTGTGTGATGTATGAGGCGGTGGGGGTGGACAGGGCCGGACGGTTCTGGTTCGCTCGGCGCGGTCACACGGAGGGCGGAATGACGGGTGGAATGCCTCAGGGGCGAGCCGGCGCGATCCGGAGGGCGGAAGCGTACGTGGACGACGGATCGTTCGAGCGCGAACTCGGACGGCGCGTCGCGATCCGGACGGAAAGCCAGACGTTGCCGGCGTCGCTGCCGGAACTCGAGCGCTATATCCGTGAGGAGATGGTGCCGTCGTTCTCAGCACTCGGTTTCACGTCCAGGGTTTTCGACAATCCGGTGAAAGGTCAGGGACCGATCCTGCTCGCCGAACGGATCGAAGATCCCAGGCTGCCGACCGTGCTCGGCTACGGGCACGGCGACGTCATTCGTGGTCAGGACAAGCAGTGGACCAAGGGCAACGGTCCGTGGGCGATCGCGCGTGATGGCGAGCGGCTCTACGGGCGCGGTACAGCCGACAACAAGTGCCAGCATACCATCAATATGGCCGCCATGGCGGCGGTCATGGCGGAGCGGGGCGGCAAGCTCGGGTTCAACGCCAAATACATCATCGAAACGGCGGAAGAGACAGGATCGCAGGGGCTCAAGGCCTGCGTAACAGCCAACAAGGACGCATTCGCGGCCACAGTGCTCGTGGCTTCGGACGGGCCGAGGGCAGTGGCGGACCGGCCGACTCTGGTGCTCGGCAATCGCGGCGCGGTGACGTTCGATCTCGTCTGCCGTCTCCGTGAAGGGGCGCACCATTCCGGAAACTGGGGTGGGCTGCTGGCCGATCCTGCGGTTATCCTGTCGCACGCGATCGCATCGTTCATCGGGCCGCGCGGCGGGCTCCGGCTCAGGGCGTGGCTGCCCCAGCCGATCCAGGAGAGTGTGCGGGCGGCACTCTCGGATGTCGTGATCGACGGCGGACCAGGCGCTCCAGAGATCGACACCTGGTGGGGCGAGCCGCATCTCACCGGGCCGGAAAAGGTCTATGCCTGGAACAGTTTTGCCGTGCTCGCGATGCTCGCCGGCAATCCGGATGCGCCGGTCAACGCGATCCAGCCTGAAGCCCGCGCCCGTTGCCAGCTCCGCTACGTCGTCGGCACAAAGGTCGAAGAAGTCCTGCCAGCCTTGCGGCGCCATCTCGACCAGAACGGCTACCACCACGTCACGATCGAGGAACTGCCTGAGGTCGCGCGGTTCGAGGCGACGATGACGCCACCGGACAGCCCGTGGGCGGCGTGGGCTGCGAAGTCCATGCAGGCGACGACGGGCAAGAAACCGGCGATCATACCTTCCACTGGGGGCGGCGTGCCGAACGACATCTTCCAGCTCGATCTCGGCCTGCCAACGCTGTGGGTCCCGCATTCGTATGCGGGATGCTCGCAACATGCGCCCGACGAACATGTGCTCATGCCGGTGATGCGGTCGGCAATGGCCGTGATGGCAGGACTTTACTGGGATCTCGGTTCGGGTGACGTGCCGAAGCAATAAGCGACAACGAGGACTGGGACGACAATGACGGAAGCGTGTGATCTTTCAGCGGTCGAGGCGCGTCGGCTGATCGGACAGAAAAAGCTGTCGCCTGTCGAACTCGTCGACAGCTGCCTCAAGCGGATCGATGCGACGAACAAGACGTACAACGCGGTCGTCGATCTCGACCGCAAGCGCGCGAAGGCAGATGCAAAGGCCGCAGAACAGCAGGTCATGCGTGGCGAGCCACTCGGCATTCTCCATGGGCTGCCGGTCGGCATCAAGGACCTGCACGCCGTCGAAGGTCTCAAAAGCACGTGGGGCTCGCTGATCTTCAAGGACAACGTGCCAAAAGCCGACGACAGCATGGTCGCCAACATCCGTTCGTCGGGTGCGCTCATCCACGCCATGACGAACGTGCCGGAGTTTGGCGCGGGTGCGAATACGCGGAACCGCATCTACGGCGCGACGGGAAACCCGTTCAACCCGAAGCTGACAGCAGCAGGTTCGTCGGGCGGGGCAGCCTGCGCACTGGCGCTCGGGCAGATGCCGCTTGCGACAGGATCGGACTATGCGGGGTCGCTCAGGACGCCGGCGGCGTTCTGCGGTGTCGTCGGCTACCGGCCGTCGCCGGGGCTGGTGCCACTGCCGGAGAAGATCGCGGGGCTCATTCCATGGGGAGTCGCGGGGCCAATGGGACGGAGTGTGGCGGATGCCTATCTGCTGTTTCGCGCGCAACTCGACCAGGACGAAACCGACCCGTTCTCGTCGGGTGACGCGTGGACGTTCCCGGATGTGCTGACGCCTGCTGATCTCGCCAGCGTCCGCGTCGCGGTGACGGCGGATTTCGGCGTCTGCCCGGTCGACAAGGGGATCACCAAGACATTCAAGGAGCGGGTCAAGATCTTCGGCAAGGCGTTCGGGGACGTGGAAGAGACGTCACCCGATTACAGTGGACTGCACGAAGTGTTCGAGATCCATCGGGGCTTGTCCTTTGTCACGTCGCATCAGGAGAAGCTCGCCAAGCATCGCGATCTGCTCGACCGTAACGTCATCGACAACACCGAGCGTGGACTCAAACTGACGGCGGCGGACATCGGTCGGGGCTTCGTCGGGCAGCATGCGCTCACGAAAAAGGTCAACGAGTTCTTCGAGGACTACGACGTCATCATCGCGCCGGCTGCAGCCGTGTCGCCGTTCCCGCACGAGCAACTGTTCGTCGAGGAAATCAACGGCAAGAAAATGGAGACGTACACGCGGTGGCTTGCGCTCGCGTATGCGCCGACGACGACGCTCTGCTGTGCGCTGGCGCTGCCGTGCGGCGTCGACAGCCAGGGCATGCCGTTCGGCATCCAGATCATCGGCCGGCGCGGGTCGGATCTCGCGGTGCTCGAGATCGGGTTGGCGCTGGAGGCCGTTCTACAGGGCCACGAGGCG
>DAOMWV010000120.1:0-9184 GCA_035436725.1 Hyphomicrobiaceae bacterium | reverse complement strand
GCTCGCGGGCTGGCTCGCCTATTTCAAGTTGCCGGTCGCCTCGCTGCCGCAGGTCGACTTCCCCACCATCCAGGTGACGACGCAGTTGCCCGGCGCCAACCCGGACACGATGGCGAACCTCGTGACCGGACCGCTCGAACGCCAGCTCGGGCAGATCCCGGGCGTGGCGACAATGACATCGACGTCCTCGTTCGGCATCAGCCAGATCACGCTGCAGTTCGTGCTCGACCGGTCGATCGATGCAGCCGCACAGGACGTGCAGAGTGCGATCAACGCCGCCTCCTCCGCCCTGCCGCGCACGCTGCCGTATCCACCCGTCTACTCCAAGGTGAACCCGGCGGACGCGCCCATCGTCACGCTGGCGCTGACCTCGGACACGCTGACCGTTCGGCAGCTTTCGGACCTCGCCGACACGCAGATCACGCAGCGTCTCGCCATGATCTCGGGCGTCGGCCGTGTCTCGATCGAGGGTGGCATCAAGCCGGCCGTGCGCATCCAGGCAGACCTGTCGCGGCTGTCGTCGTACGGGCTGTCGATGTCGGATCTCAGGAACGCGATCATCGCTGCGAACGTCTCGGGCCCGAAAGGCGTGCTCGACGGGGCGACGCAATCCTACACCATCTCGTCGAACGACCAGATCACGGACGCGAAGACGTACGCCGATGTCATCGTCGCGTTCCGCAACGGCGCACCGGTCATGCTGTCGGATGTGGCGCAGGTGATCGACGGGCTCGAAAACACGCGCGTCGGCGGATGGTTCAGCGGCAAGCCCGCCGTCGTCGTCAACGTGCAGCGCCAGCCGGGCGCGAACGTGATCGAAACAGTGCAGCGCATCCGTGCGGAGCTGCCGCGTCTCGAACGGACGCTGCCGACCGGCGCCACCGTCACCCTCGTCCACGACCGCACCGAAACCATCCGTGCGTCGGTTCGCGATGTGCAGTTCACACTGGTGCTGGCGACCGTGCTGGTGGTTCTCGTCGTGCTGTTCTTCCTCAGATCATGGCGGGCAACCGTGATCGCCGGCGTGGCACTGCCGGTCTCGCTGATCGCCACGTTCGGCGTGATGTGGTTCTTCGGCTATTCGCTCAACAACCTGTCGCTGATGGCGTTGACGATCGGCACCGGATTCGTCGTCGACGACGCCATCGTGATGATCGAGAACATCGTGCGCCACATCGAGCGGGGCGAAAAGCCACTGCCGGCCGCGCTCAAGGGTGCGCGCGAGATCGGGTTCACGGTCATATCGCTGACCGCGTCGCTCGTCGCCGTATTCATCCCGATGCTGTTCATGACCGGGCTCGTCGGGCGCATGTTCCGTGAGTTCGCGATGACGCTGACCATCGCCGTCGTCGTCTCCGCGATCGTATCCCTGACGCTGACACCGATGATGTGCTCGCGTCTGCTGCGTGGCACGCACGACGACCGGCGCCGGGACGGGCCGCCGCGCGACAGCATCTACATGCGTACGCTCGCGATCGTGCTCCAGCACAGGGCGGCGACGCTCATCCTCACGATCGGAACGTTCCTTCTGACCGCGTGGATGTATGTGGTGGTGCCGAAGGGTTTCCTGCCGATGCAGGATACGGGACTCGTCACCGCACGCATCCAGGCGGGAGCCGACCGCTCCTTCGAGGCCATGAGCCGGCTGCAGACGGAGCTGTCCACAATCATTCTCGCCGACGAAGCGGTGGCTTCGGTTTCCGGGGTCGTGGGCGTCGGGCAGATCAATCCGACGCCGAACGCGGCGCAGCTGACGATCGTGCTCAAGCCGCGGTCACAACGCGCTGCGGATGCGCAGACGGTCGTGCGGCGCCTCGAGGCGGCGACGGCGTCTGTGCCGGGGGTGCGGCTCTTCTTCCAGGCCATTCAGGACGTGCAGATCGCGACGCGCGCCACGACAGGGCAATACCAGTTCACGCTCACGGGCTCGGACGGCGCGGAGGTCAATCGCTGGGCGGATAAGCTCGCCGAGCGGCTCGGCGCGCTGCCGCTTTTCCGCAACCTCACGACGGATACGGTGGACGGCGGGCTCCGCGCCCTCGTCGATGTCGATCGCGAGGCGGCGGCGCGGCTCGGCGTGTCGATGCAGTCCATCAACGACGCGCTCAACGATGCCTTCGGGCAGCGGCAGATCTCGACCATCTATGCCCAGGCGAACCAGTATCGCGTCGTGCTGGAGGCCATGCCCGCCTATCAATCCGATCCCGCGGCACTGGGCCGCGTCTTCGTGCCCGGTTCCGGCGGGGCGCAGGTTCCGCTGTCCGCCGTCGCGCGCATCGAACGGACGACCGCACCGCTTTCAATCAATCATCAGGAGCAGTTCCCGGCCGCCACGCTGAGTTTCGATCTCGCGCCCGGCGCCGCACTCGGCGATGCGGTCGCGGCGATCAACGCAGCGCAGCGCGCGCTCGACATCCCCGGGCTGATCGTCGGCTCGTTCTCTGGCGACGCGCTCGAATTCTCGCGATCACTTGCAAGTCAGCCGTGGCTGATCCTGGCCGCGATCGTGACGATCTACATCGTGCTCGGCGTGCTCTACGAGAGCTTCGTGCATCCTGTCACGATCCTGACGACGCTGCCGTCGGCCGGGATCGGTGCGCTGATCGCGCTCAGGCTCACGGGCCTCGACCTGTCGATCGTCGCCCTCATCGGCATCGTGCTGCTGATGGGTATCGTGAAGAAGAACGCGATCATGATGATCGACTTCGCGCTCGAAGCCGAACGCGGTCGCGGGCTGACGCCGGAGGCGGCCATCGTCGAGGCGGCGCGGCTCAGGTTCCGGCCGATCATGATGACGACGCTCGCCGCCCTGCTCGGTGCCTTGCCGCTGGCGCTCGAGAACGGAACGGGCTCGGAACTGCGCTATCCCCTCGGCGTCACGATCATCGGCGGGCTCATCCTGTCGCAACTGCTGACGCTGTACACCACGCCCGTCATCTACCTCTATCTCGACCAGTTGAAGCGGTGGCTTTCGGGCGAGGGTACGTCGAAGGGTCCGGTCAGCACGGACGGGACGCCTGCTGCGGTGGCGGCAAACGATCAGACACCGGCCGTGCCGCGGGCCGCGGAGTGAGGAGGAGGGCATGAACATTTCACGCCTTTTCATCCTGCGCCCCGTCGGCACGACGCTGCTCGCATTCGGATTGTTTCTCGTCGGGCTCGTCTCCTGGTATGCGCTGCCGGTGTCGAGCCTGCCGAGCGTGTCGCTGCCGACCATTTCGGTCTCTGCGAGCCTGCCGGGCGCCGACCCGGAGACGATGGCCGCGACCGTCGCGGCGCCTCTCGAACGGCGTCTCGGTGAAATCGCCGGGGTCAACGAACTCACCTCGTCGTCCGGGCTCGGCTCGACGCGGATCACGGTCCAGTTCGATCCGTCGCGTTCGGTGGAAGGCGCGGCGCAGGACGTACAGGCAGCCATCAATGCCGCGATCCCGCAATTGCCGAGCGACATGCCGGCACCGCCGGCCTATCGGAAGATGAACCCGTCGGCGATGCCGGTCATCATCATTGCCCTGACTTCGTCGACCATGCCGGCGAGCGCCATCTACGACGCGGCCGATACGGTGATCGCGCAGCGGCTCGCCCAGGTCGATGGTGTGGCACAGGTCAACATTTCGGGGGCGGAGCAGCCGGCCATCCGCGTGCGCGTCGATCCCACGCGGCTCGCGACCATGAACCTCTCCATGGAAGATGTCCGCGCCGCGCTGACACAGGCGAACACGATCCAGGCGCTCGGCGCCATCGAGGGGCCGGACGAACTCGTCGTCCTCGACACAAATGCGCAGCTCAGGTCGGTCGAGGACTACGGCCGCCTCATCGTCAAAACCGTCAACGGCACGCCGATCCGGCTCGAGTCCGTCGCCAGCATCGAACAGGGCACGCGCAATTCGCGATCGTTCGCGCTTTTCAACGGCCAGCCTGCCGTCATTCTCTTCCTGACAAAAGACGACGACGCCAACGTCATTCGCGTGGTCGACAACGTCAAGGCGTTGCTGCCGGAGCTCAAACGATGGGTGCCAGCGGGGCTCGAATTCACCGTCATGAACGACAGGACCGTGACACTCCGCGCGTCCGTGCACGACATGCAGCTCACGCTTTTCCTGTCGATCATTCTCGTTATGCTGGTGGTGTTCATCTTCCTGAGACGCACGGCGCCGACGGTGGCTGCCGGAATAACGGTGCCGCTGTCACTGGCAGGCACGCTGGCGCTGATGTGGCTCGCGGGCTTCTCGATCAACAACCTGACGCTGATGGCGCTGGCGGTTTCTGTCGGATTCGTCGTCGACGATGCCATCGTCATGATCGAGAACGTGCATCGCAATCTCGAAGCGGGCATGAAGCCACGTGCGGCAGCGATCGCGGGGGCGCGGCAGATCGGCTTCACGGTCTTCTCGATTTCCCTGTCTCTGATCGCGGCGTTCGTGCCGCTCATCTTCATGGGTGGGCCGGTCGGGCAATTCCTCCGTGAATTCTCGATGACGATCGTATTCGCAATCGCGGTCTCGACCATCGTCTCGCTCACGGTCACGCCGATGATCTCGGCGCAGTTTCTCACCGCGCACACCGGCCCGCGCAACCGGCTCGACGCGCTTTTCGAGCGGGTCATGGGTTCGATCGAGCGCTTCTACGAGCGGACACTCGACGTCGCGCTGCGGTGGAGATACCTCACACTCCTCACACTCGTCGCCACGATCGCGGCCACGATCCAGCTCTACATCGTCATCCCGAAGGGTTTCGTGCCGGAAGACGATACCGGCCTCATCTCGGTGTCGACGCAGGCGGCGCCGGACGTCAGTTTCGAGAAGATGAGCGAGTTGCAGCGGCGCGCCATCGACATCGTGCGGGCAGATCCGGCTGTGCAGCACGTTTCAGGTTCGCTCGGCGCCTCGTTCTTTTCATCGACAGTGAATACGGGACGGATGTTCGTCGCGCTGAAGCCGCCGGCCGAGCGCGGCGGCGTTTCCTCGCGCCAGGTCATCGATCGCCTGCGCCGGCCGCTCGCCGGTGTGGTCGGGCTCAGAAGTTTCATGATGCCGGTCCAGGATCTCAGGATCGGGGCCCGCCAGAGCCGGTCGGCATACCAGTTCACGCTGATCTCAACAGATGTCGATGCGCTCTATGCCTCGGTACCGAGGGTTCTTGATGCGGTCCGGAAGCTGCCGGGCTTCACCGACGTCAATACCGATCGCGAACAGGGCGGGCTGCAGCTCAACATCTCGATCGACCGGGAAGCGGCGGCGCGGCTCGGTGTACGCGTGCAGGACATCAATTCGGCGCTCAACAACTCGTTCGCGCAGCGGCAGGTGTCGATCATCTACACCCAGCGCAACCAGTACCGTGTCATCCTCGAAGTCGATCCGCGACTACAGCGCGACCCGAGTGACCTTTTGAAGCTGTTCGTGCCGGGACGCGGGGGTGTGCAGGTGCCGCTTTCCAGCGTCGTGAAGATGGAGCGGTCGGTCGCGCCGCTCGTCGTCAATCACCAGGGCATGTTCCCGGCGGTGACGATCTCGTACAATCTCACGGACGGCAAAGCCGTCGATACGGCGCGCGCGGAGTTGCAGCAGGCGATCCTCGGGCTGCATCTGCCGGAACAGGTGCGCTCGGAAGCGGCGGGAGACTCGGCTGCAGCGGCGCGACAGGCCGGCGCGCAGCCGATCCTCATCCTTGCCGCGCTTCTCACGATCTACATCGTTCTGGGCGTGCTCTACGAAAGCCTCGCACATCCGATCACGATCCTGTCGACGCTGCCGGCGGCGGGGCTCGGGGCGCTGATCGCGCTCAAGCTCTGGGGCATGGACCTTTCGCTGATCGCGTTCATCGGCATCATCCTGCTGATCGGCATCGTCAAGAAGAACGGCATCATGCTGGTCGATTTCGCGCTCGAACAGGAGCGCGGTCATGGTCGGCCACCGCTCGAAGCCATCCGCATGGCCGCGAAGGAGCGCTTCCGGCCGATCCTCATGACCACGCTCGCGGCACTGTTCGGCGCCATCCCGCTGGCGATCGCGGCGGGACCTGGCGCGGAAGTGCGCCGCCCGCTCGGCATCACCATCATCGGCGGTCTCGTCGTGTCGCAGATCCTGACGCTCTATACGACGCCGGTCGTCTATCTGATGCTCGACCGGTTGCACAAGGCGCTGTGGGGCAGCGCGAGCACCTATCGCAAAACGCCGACGCCAGCGCCTGCGGAGTGAGCCTGCGCAGAGACGGTATCGCTCGCCTACTCCGTCCGAGCCTCGATTCGGGCCTGCCCCAGCAATTCCTGGACGAGCGCCTGTGCGGTGGGATTGGTTCTGGCGGCGCCGATCAGTGCCATCGGTACGGGCGTCTTCGGTTCGAAACGCAGATTGAAAGTGCTGCCGGTCCTCGAGACGAAAGCCCGCACGGCATCGATGACGGCGACGAACGCTGGGTTCGAACCCGGGGCGGCGGCCGACTGCTGCTTCAGTGCATCGATCTGGCCGAGGAGCGTGTTGCGATCGGGCACGCCTGCAAGCTGGCTGGCGATGGTGACGAAACCGTCGTCCTTGAGTGCGATTTCGACCGAACCGAGTGCGGCATCCGCGAGCGCCTGCTGCAGGGCGCCCGGAGCCGTCGCAAGGCCGGCAGCCTTGACGTTGTGCAACCGTGCCGTCGCCTTCAGCGTTCCGATCGAGCCGATACCGAACGTACCGGGGCCGATCGCGAGCGTTCCGCTGGTTGCATCATGGCGGGCGCCGATGTCGAGATCGACCATGAGGTCGGAAAATCCCATCGCCCGCAACGCCGCCGCCGACGGATCACTCTGGCGCAACGGCACGCGCCCCTTGAAGGCGACTGCAAAACCGAGCGGGCGGTCACCGCGCAACCCCTGCCATTGGAGTTTCATGCGGTCGATGCTGGGTGGTGGTGCCAAGCCGATTCCGGTGACGGCGAGATCCGCAATTTCGAACCCCTCGATCGCGGACAGCACCGCCATGTTTTCTGCAAACGTCGGCTGGCGTCTGTCGGGGCCCTGCAAGCTTACGGCACGCATCAGCCCGGAGATATCGAGCCCGGTGATCGCGAGTTTGCCGATCTCGGTGCCCTGCTTTCCCATGCCGGCGTTCACGTCGACCTTGACGCCTTCGAGTGCAATTTCGCGAAGTTTGCCGCGCTCGAACGCGCTGATCGTCATGCGCGCCACGCCCATGTCGACTTCGGGGCTGGCCTTGCGGTTGACGACACGCAGATTGCGGACCGCGGATGGCCCGGTCGAAAGGCCGGTATAGCTGGCACCGAGATCGGCGAGAAGCTTCCTCGCAGCCTCGTGGTCATTTGCGCGCATCGCCTTCTCGATCCGCGTTGCAATGGCGTTGACTGCGGTTGCAGAGAACTTCGCGGGGTCGATCTCGGTCGCGCCGACAGTGCCGCCGTCGATCGTCAATTCCGTGCCGTCAGCGATACGAACAGCGATCGGGCCGAATTCGCCGTCTCCGACGGCGCGAACGAGTGCGGATCCTCCGGCTCCGGCAGTGCCGTAGCCGGCGAGCACCATGACGTCGGCATCGCGAACGGAAGTGGGTCCATACGTCGCCGACACCAGTGGCGAGCCTGCACCGGTTTCAATCGTCGCGGAGGCGATCGACGAGCGTGCGATCCGTCCGGCGGCGACGGTTTCGAATTTCACGTCCGCCAGGGTCACGCGACCACCACCGGGAAAACCCGTGGCGGCTCTGGACGCCGACGACGGCGTGGCGTTGACCACGGCGTTCGGCGTCGAAATTGCGGTGGCCTCGAGACGCTCGAAGTTCGCCGCGATCCGATCGAGGTCGCTCGTTTCTGCGGGAACGCGGGTCGGGCGACTGAGGTCGAACGACGGGTTCTTCAGTTCGAGGGTCGGGATCGTCACGGACAGAGCGCCGGTGTCGTCGTTCGTAGCCAGCACGAGGTCGGTGACGACAGCGCGTGCTGCAGTGATGCCTGTCCGGCCGGGTGTGACGCCTTCGAGCGTGATCAGGCCCGCGCGGCGACCGGTTGCGGGCGCATTGCGAGACTTGATTTCGAGTGCCGGGATCTTGACGGTTCGCGACCACGCATCGAACGACACCGGCCCATGAGACACGCTGTTACCGGGGCCGCCGAGTTCGGCGAGAAGTTTTTCGACCTGGGCCGGGACCGCACTGCGCGACCAGAAATAGAGCGCTGCAGCGGACAGCACGGCAAGTGCTGCACCACCAAGTACAATCGGTCCGAACCTGCGCATATAGAAACTCCTGAAAAATTACCGGCCGATCTTATGCACTGCAGCGGCCGTGTCGAGATGGTGGTTGTGCCGGGTCGCCGGCCTCGAAGCCGCAGGCACAAAAAAACGGGCGGCTTCCGCCGCCCGTTCGAATACATGCGAGCAGTAATGATCAGCGCGAATAGAATTCGACGACGAGGTTCGGTTCCATCGTGACGGGATAGGGCACGTCACCGAGGACCGGAACGCGTGCGAGCTTCGCGGTCATCTTGGTGTGATCGGCCTCGACGTAGTCGGGGACGTCACGCTCGGAGCTCTTGGTTGCCTCCATGACCAGCGGCATCTGGCGCGCCTTCTCGCTGAGTTCGACGACATCGCCGACGCGGCAGCGGAACGACGACACGTTGACGCGGCGGCCGTTCACCTTGACATGGCCGTGGCTGATGATCTGGCGGGCCGAGAACACCGTGGGGACGAACTTGGCGCGGTAGACGACGGCGTCGAGGCGACGCTCGAGCAGGCCGATCAGGAGTTCAGAGGTCGAGCCCTTGGCGCGAACCGCTTCCTCGTAGGTGCGGCGGAACTGCTTTTCGGAGACGTTGCCGTAGTAGCCCTTCAGCTTCTGCTTGGCGCGGAGCTGCTGGCCGTAGTCGGAAAGCTTGCCGGCGCGGCGCTCGCCGTGCTGGCCGGGGCGCGTCTCACGCTTGTTGAGGGGAGATTTCGAGCGGCCCCAGATGTTCTGGCCGAGGCGGCGGTCGATCTTGTGCTTGGCGCGAACGCGCTTGGTCATGTCAGTCTCCGTCTTTCGCTATACACGGGTGAGGCGCACCGGAGGCGCGCGGACGAACGCACCCTTGCGGGTCGTTCTCATGCCCCCTCCTCTGCCCGCTGAAAAATCAGCCGACCGACAGGCCCAGCCCGTTGAAAAGACACCTTTTCAAGAGATCGGCCGCGGAGACATGTGAAAGGCGGACGACC
>DAOMWV010000119.1:0-9237 GCA_035436725.1 Hyphomicrobiaceae bacterium | reverse complement strand
GAGCGCCGGCCGCGACGCTGGCGAGGGCGCGGCGCGCCCTCGGCTGAAGCTGTGGTCGGCACGGCCGGCAAGTATCCGTTAACCCGTGCATCCTAGAGTTCCGCCCTGTGTGCGTACGTCCGGAGTGACATCCGGCTTTGGAACCCTTGGGCCGTGCGCACGCTTCGCCACCTGACATCGTCCGCCGCACTCCTCGCCGTGACCACCGCCGTCGGCATGGTCGCTACGATCGACGCCGCGCGCGCGCAGGCCGGCATCGAAACAGCAATACCAACGCCGCCCGTCGCCAGACCCGCCGTCTCGAGCCGGGCGAAGTCGACGCCGCAGCCCTTGGACGATGCGGAGGTTCCCCGTCTCCTCAGATCGTCGGATTTCGACGCGGTTCCGGCGCTGCCGTCGGAGGCTGTTACGGACCGAGAGCCCGGCGATGGTGACGATCCGGCGCGATGGGACGGTCGGGCTCAACGCGGTGCGAACGAAGCGTCCGATGGTGCCTCGTCGTACGTGACGACCGACGGCCGCATGGATGCGATGACGGAAGCCGGTGATGGTCGGGCATCCACGCGAACCGCGATCGCAGGGGACGCGGCCGCCGAACCGTCGCTTTCCGACTTCGACCGGCTCGCCTTCCAGATCGAACTCGATCCCGCGACAGACCGGCGGCCTGCACGCCTCGCGCGTTTCGAGCCATATGCGCCGAAGGGTCTCCGAGCGGGCACCTGGGTCGTCCTGCCCGAGATCGAGACCGGGATCGGTTCGACGTCCAACGCGTTTCGCAGCACGGTGCGCGGCACGTCTTTCGTCTTCGATGCGCGCCCGACGCTCCGCGCCGTCACGGACTGGCGCCAGCATGCGATCGACGTTCGCGCTACGGGTCTTTTCTCCCGGTATCGCGACGCGCCACTGGCCGACGAGCAGAGCTACACCTTCGAGGCACGCGGGCGGCTCGATATCGGCCGGCGCACCACTATCGAAATGCTCGCCGCGCACCGGCGCGACATCGACAGTGTCGGAGATCGACTTGATCCCGCCGCCGAACGCGGGCGGCCGAAATCGGACGTGAACCAGGCCGCCGTCGCCTTCAATCACCGCTTCAATCGTCTGTCGATCCAGCTGCGTGGCGGGCTCACCGATACCGACGGTCTCTCCGGCCGGGCCAACGACGGCTCGCTCCGCACCAACGCTGAGCGCGACAACCTGCGCCGCGATGCCGCCATCCGGGCGTCGTGGGAGTTCAAGCCGTCGCTCGCCGTTTTCGCCGAATACGCGGCCAATACCTACGATTTCAGGACCATAGCCGCAGACGGCTTCGACCGGGACAGCACGGGCAGCCGCATTCGTGCCGGTGTTTCGTTCGGCAACACGTCGGCTGTCTGGCGGGGTGAGGTGGCGATCGGGCACGGCCGGCAGGATGCGAAGGACAGTCGCCTCGCCGATGCCGACGGCATCATCATCGACGCCAATCTGGCGTGGCGGCCTTCAGAGTTGACGTCGCTGCTGTTCACGGCGAAGTCGGACATGACCACCTCGACCGATCCGGGCCAGGCGCTCGGTCGGGTCCAGTCCTACGGCGTCGAGGTTCGCCATGCCTTCCGCCGTCATCTGATCGGTCTGGCCGGTCTCCGGCGCCAGACGACGGATTACGAAGGTACCGCAATCAAGGAAGTCGAGACCACGGCCGATCTCGGCGCGGAATACTGGCTGTCACAGGCGACTTCGCTTTCGGCCCGATACAGTCATGTCCGTTTCGACACGACGCTCGCCAACGGCGACTACACGGTCGATACCGCGCGCCTCGGGCTGCGCTGGCGGCCCTGACGGCCCTGACCTCGCGTCCCCGTCGTGGCAGACGTCGAGTTGCCGACGATCTGCAAAATATTCGACATTGCGAATGTCTGATGTAATCTCATGGCCGAGATAGTCGACAAGGTCGGTCGGGGCGAGCCATGCCAGACGGAACAGATGATGCTGGCCGAGGGGCAAGCGGGGACCAAGCCCTGCCTGCGTGGCTCAAGGGCGTGCAGGCGGTCCTCGGGCGGCTACAGGCGATCCCTGCGCTCAAGCGCAACCTGCCGATCCTGACGTGGCTCGGCAATTACAGACGCGCGGATTTCGCCGGCGATCTCACGGCGGGCATCATCGTCGCCATCATGCTGGTGCCGCAGAGCATGGCGTATGCGATGCTCGCAGGGATGCCGCCGCAATCCGGGCTCTATGCGGCGATCGTACCGCTGATCCTCTATGCCATGTTCGGGACGAGCCGCGCGCTTGCGGTCGGGCCGGTGGCCATCGTGTGTCTCATGGTGGCGAGCGCGCTGACGCCGCTCGCGCAACCGGGGTCTGCGCAGTATGTCGCGCTCGGCCTGACGCTCGCGTTCCTGTCCGGGGTTTTCCTCGTCGCGCTCGGCGCGCTGCGGCTCGGTGCGGTGACGAATTTCCTGAGCCATCCGGTTCTGGCCGGTTTTACCAGCGCGGCGGCTGTCGTGATCGGTGTCAGCCAGCTCAAGGATCTCATCGGCACACAGGTGCCGAACTCGACCTTCCTGCCGAGTGTGATCTGGGGCGCGATCGCTGCGTTGCCGAAGATGAATATCGCGACCGCGGTGATCGGAGCACTGTCGGTCGCGGCACTCGTCTGGCGTACGGAGCTGGTCGGTCTGGCAAAATCGCGTGGGTATGTCGGTGGTTCACTCGCGGGGCATCTGACGAAGGGCATGCCGCTCATCGTCGTCGCCGTGATGACGCTCCTGACGTGGCTTCTCGGCCTTGGCGGATGGGCTGGCGTGAAGGTCGTCGGCACGATCCCGCAGGGTCTGCCGCCCCTGACGTGGCCGCCGCTCGATACCAGTACCGTGGCTGCGCTCATCGTACCGGCGATGCTGATCTCGCTCATCGGATTTCTCGAAAGCGTGTCGGTTGCGAAATCGCTGGCGAGCCGGCGGCGACAGTCGATCGAGGCGAATGCGGAACTCAAGGGGCTCGGTGCGGCCAACATCGGGGCAGCGCTGACGGGCGGGTTTCCCGTTACCGGAGGGTTCTCGCGGTCGATGGTGAACTTCAGCGCGGGGGCGAACACACAGCTCGCGACGCTGATCACGGTCGGGATCATCGTGGCGTTCGTCGTGGCGCTGACGCCGCTGCTCTATCATCTGCCGCGCGCGGTGCTGGCGGCGATCGTTGTGACGGCGGTCGCCAACCTGTTCGATCTGAAACCGCTTCGGCATGCGTGGGCCTACGACAAGATCGACGGGCTCGGCTATCTCGCCACGTTCGTTGCCGTGCTCACGCTCGGCGTCGATATCGGCATCGTGGTCGGGGTTGCGTCGTCGCTGCTCCTGCACCTCATGCGGACCAGCAAGCCGCATATCGCCATCGTCGGCCGCGTCAAGGGCACGGAGCATTTCAGGAACGTGCTCAGGCATCCGGTCGAGACACACGACACGCTGCTGTTGATGCGGATCGACGAGAGCCTGTATTTCGCCAACGCGGCGTATCTCGAAGAGCAGGTGTTGAAGCATGTCGCGGAAAACGCGGCGGTGAAGCATTTCGTACTCATCTGCCCGGCCGTGAACGCCATCGATGCGAGTGCGCTCGAGACACTCGAAACGCTGGCCGAGCGGCTCAAGGCGATGGGGCTCACGATGCATCTCGCCGAGGTGAAGGGGCCGGTGATGGACCGGCTCGACCGGACGGACCTGTTGTCCAAAATGGCGCCGGGGCGCGTTTTTCTGACGGTTCACGAGGCGGTGCTGGCGCTGGCTCCGGACGAGGTGCCGCGGTCGCGCACGCCGACGATCATCCGCGCCGGGCGGTGAGAGCGGGCGTATGGCGCGCGGCTCAGCCGCGCTTCTTGCGGTGGCGAACGTCGAAGGCGCCAGGGCGCGTGCGAGCATCCTCTCCGGCGGCGAAAATCTGCGTCTTCTGCACCTTCTGTGTTCCCGTGGTCGGGAGCGTGTCGAGAAACAGCACCCAGCCGGGCGCCTTGTAGTAGGCGAGACGTTCGCCGCACCAGTCGAGGAGGTCGTCGAGGAGGGCGCTATCGGCTCGGACGCCCGGCATCGGCACCACGCAGGCGTAAACTTCCTCCTCGCGCAGTTCGTCGGGCACGGCGATGACTGCGACCTGTGCAACCTTTTCATGGGCCTGCAACACCGCTTCGACTTCAGCGGCGGCGATGTTTTCTCCGGAGCGGCGGATGATGTTCTTTTTGCGGTCGACGAAATAGAGCATGCCGTCCGTGTCGCGCCGGACGACGTCACCGGAGTGGAACCATCCGCCGCGCCAGGCTTCCTCGGTCGCGGCATCGTTCTTGAGATAGCCGGAGAAGAACGCGCGCCGTGGCGTCGCAGCGGAATAGCGCACGACGAGCTCGCCATCCGTGCCGTCGGGTACGTCGCGGTCGTGTTCGTCCACGACGCGCGCCTCGAATCCGGGAAAGGCCTTGCCGAATGCGCGCGTGTGGATCTGTCGTGGTTCGCGGTTGGCGATGAAGACGCGACCGGTTTCGGTCATGCCCCAGACTTCGAGAAGCGGAAAACCGAAGCGATCCTCGAAGGCACCGTGCAGCTGCGGCTCGACACCCGCGCCGAAAGCGAACTTCACGCGATGAGCCCGATCGAGGTTTCCCGGTGGCGCGTTCATCAGTGTCGCCACCACGATGCCGAGGTAATGCACGATCGTGGCGCCGCATTCGACGATCTCGCCCCACCATCGGCTCGGTGAGAACCGTTCGGTGATGACAAGCGCGTTGCCGAGCAGCATCGCTGCGGTCGCGGTGACGGCGAGGTGGTTCATGTGGAAGAGGGGCAGCGGATTGTAGAACCGCTCCCGGCCCGGTTCCATGGCGGCGAGGCCGCCGTGGCGCGTGTAGCTGCCGCCAGCTTCGAGAAAATAAAGATTTGAGAGAACGCAGCCTTTGGGGCGGCCCGTGGTGCCGGACGTGTAGAGGAGCGCGCATTCGGTGTCATGGCCGATGCCGGAAGGGACAGTGCGCGCGGGGCCTAGCACCGGCAGATGTGCGGGCTCGCCAAATCGGCTCGTCGCAATCTGCAGCGCAAGTCCGTCCGCGGCGTCGCGCAATTGCGGCTCGAGTGCGGCGGCGGCTACGGCGAGACGCGCTTCGGAGTGCTCGAGAACGTACTGGATCTCGTCCCGTCTCAAGTCTGGATTGAGCGGCACGATGCCGGCACCGAGGGCATTGAGGGCCAGGAATTCGACAAAGAACTCGGGCCGGTTGCCGATCAGAAGTGCCACACGGTCGCCCTGGCCGATACCGGCGGCGGCGTACGCATCGGCGCGCGCGCGCACGTATTTCAGGACAGCTTCGTAGGAATGGAGCACTGGTGTGCCGGTGCCATCTGTCCGACCGGAGGGCAGGATCAGAAAAGGTGCATCGGGTGTCGCCGTCGCGGTTGTCCTGAAGACGGAAAATACACTGGCTGCGTCTGCTGTCGTCACGGTCTGGTTCCGGTGGCTGCTGGTAATCGGGACCTGCCGGGGCAGTCTAGAACCCGGATCCCGGCTGGGCCAGATAGGCGCGTTCCACTTCCGTCGATCGGCGGCCGAGGGCGGCATTGCGGTGGGGGAAGCGGCCGAAGCGCGCAATCACGTCACGGTGGGCGATCGCGTAGCGGGTGTAGGTCTCGTCGCCGAGTTGTGAAATCAGCGCGACGGCGCGATCCTGCAGGGCGAGATCCTCGGCATGTTCAAACGGCAGATAGAAGAAGATGCGGCGCGCTGGCAGTACCGCGGCGTCGAACTTTCTGGCCAAAGCGGCCGTGGCGAGGGTGACGGCTTTGGCATCCGACGCGAACGCCTCCGCGCTGCCGCGATAGATCTGCCGCGAGAACTGGTCGAGTACCAGGACCGCGGCGAGGGCCTTGTCCGCATTTCCGAGCAGATGCTCGTCGGCGGTGGCGCGGACAACGCCGTGCAGGGCCGCATAGCGCTCGGTGATCGCGCGGTCGAGTTCCGGCCCGCCGCCGAACCAGCCCTTCGGGCCGACGTCGTCGAACCAGAAGGACAAGACCCCGCGGGCGCTCTCGTCTGTCCAGGCGGCTATGTCTGACGTCGCTCGCTCGGTCACTCCTGAACTCCCGCCGATGTTCGTGCCCGTCCCTTGACAGCCCGACCACTGCCTCGCATAACCCGCCCGACCCCGAAAGTCAGGCCAGAACGGTCCGGCGGGCGCGTAGCTCAGCGGTAGAGCACACCCTTCACACGGGTGGGGTCACAGGTTCAATCCCTGTCGCGCCCACCATAAATTTAAATGAAATCAATGATTTAAAAATCTATGCGGCGCAGCTGCGCATTGACTTCGTTCTGCAGGAACCACATAGGAACCACCAAATGGACCTTGGCTGGCGTCCGTTTGTGGACCGAAACGATCTGACTTGCAGCGTCATACTCGGGGAAGATTTGGTTGGCCGCGCCGTCACCCCTAGCCGAAGTGCAGACTGAAGCAGACATCCGATCGTTGGTGACGATCCGCGCTTTTGACCCTGAACAGACATCCGAAATTTGGGATATCGATCGTAACTATTTTGGAGACACCGGCCCTGCAAATCGAGACCGGCCCATATCGACTTCAGATCGGCTGCTAGGCACATACAATACTCAAAGTCGCAAAACTAAGTCTGGATCAGAGACAAGATGGCGGCGCTATAGACGTGCCGCTCTTTAAGTAACGAGATTTGCTCTGCACGTTACAAACTACGGGGCTTTTCGCGCGCTCTGCGTAGAAAATGGGTTCTGGGCTTTACCGAGGCTTGCGGGCCATTAATCGGGAAAAACAGACTTCGCGTGAGACCATGCAGTTGGACACCATGAAATGGTATGTTGGCTGAATGATTCGGAAGCTAGCCGATAACATTCAGGATCTCCGTGACGCGATTGTGGCCTCAGGTTAGGGAGCAAGTTTCGGGCTATCTGGCTTCTATTGCAGGTTACGTGCTGGCGCTCATCGCATTCAGCATCGTCGGCGCTGGCGTCGCAAATGCCCTCTGCGAGACGCAGGTCACCGGTAATCCAGCCAGTGTTACGTACAATCCAGCCAGTCAGACTGTGTCCGTCTCAGCCCGTGTCATACGCACAGGCAATATTCCCCCGCCGCCACCTACACCGAATTCCTGCCCGGCAAACCAGAATGTTAACGTCAACAACGTGACATTCTCGTCGGCTGCGTTTGTCGCCGATGTCAGCAGCCCTCTTCCGACAGGTGGCGTCACTGGAACGCACACGGCCACAGCGACAATTCTTGCAGGTGCGGCCGCCGGGACTTATCCAATTTTTGTTCGATATAACGGATCCGCCAATAATGAGCCGGCGACAGGCGCATTGGCTATCGCTGGTACACTGACGATCTTGCCGCGTGCGAGCAGCACGGTCATATCGTCCGCCACCGGCAATCCGACGACGTTCGGTCAGTCAGCCGCACTCACTGCCACGGTGACGTCGACGGCCGGTTCACCAACAGGGTCGGTTACGTTCTTTAATGGAGCGTCCGCGTTGGGCACCGCAATGCTGTCGGGCGGAACGGCTACTTTGAACTATAGCCTGCTGCCCGTCGGGACCCATCCATCGATTTCTGCAAGCTATGCCGGCGACGGAAACTACACCGCCTCAGTCTCGGGTGCGCTGTCACGCACGGTGACGATAGCCCCTCAGACGATCACATTCGGCGCGCAGACATCTCAGACGTTCGTACCTTCTGGCACGTTCGCGATCAGCCCGCTTGCGACGGCCAGTTCCGGCCTGACACCGACGTACTCGTCGCTGTCGACGGGTGTTTGCACGGTCTCGGGCACGACGGTGACGATCGTGACGGCGGGGAGCTGCGTCATCGCGGCGGACCAGGCCGGGAACACGAACTTCTCTGCGGCGCCGCAGGTGACGCAGACGGTCGCCATTGGCCCTGCGGCGCAGACCATTACGTTCGGCGCGCAGGCATCGCAGACGTTCGTACCGTCGGGCACGTTCGCGATCAGTCCGCTTGCGACGGCGAGTTCCGGCCTGACGCCGACGTACTCGTCGCTGTCGACGGGCGTGTGTACGGTCTCGGGCACGACGGTGACGATCGTGACGGCGGGGAGCTGCGTGATCGCGGCGGACCAGGTGGGGAACACCAACTTCTCTGCTGCGCCGCAGGTGACACAGACGGTGGCGATCGGGCCGGCGGCGCAGACGATCACATTCGGCGCGCAGGCATCTCAGACGTTCTCGTCGGGTGGCACGTTCGCGATCAGCCCGCTTGCGACGGCGAGTTCCGGCCTGACGCCGACGTACTCGTCGCTGTCGACGGGTGTTTGCACGGTCTCGGGCACGACGGTGACGATCGTGACGGCGGGGAGCTGCGTCATCGCGGCGGACCAGGCCGGGAACACCAACTTCTCTGCTGCGCCGCAGGTGACACAGACGGTGGCGATCGGGCCGGCGGCGCAGACGATCACGTTCGGCGCGCAGGCATCGCAGACGTTCGTGCCGTCGGGCACGTTCGCGATCAGCCCGCTTGCGACGGCCAGCTCTGGCCTGACACCGACGTACTCGTCGCTGTCGACGGGCGTGTGCACGGTCTCGGGCACGACGGTGACGATCGTGACGGCGGGGAGCTGTGTCATCGCGGCGGACCAGGCCGGGAACACGAACTTCTCTGCCGCGCCGCAGGTGACGCAGACGGTGGCGATCGGGCCGGCGGCGCAGACCATTACGTTCGGCGCGCAGGCGTCTCAGACGTTCGTACCTTCTGGCACGTTCGCGATCAGCCCGCTTGCGACGGCCAGTTCCGGCCTGACACCGACGTACTCGTCGCTGTCGACGGGTGTTTGCACGGTCTCGGGCACGACGGTGACGATCGTGACGGCGGGGAGCTGCGTCATCGCGGCGGACCAGGCCGGGAACACCAACTTCTCTGCTGCGCCGCAGGTGACACAGACGGTGGCGATCGGGCCGGCGGCGCAGACGATCACGTTCGGCGCACAAGCATCGCAGACGTTCGTGCCCTCGGGCACGTTCGCGATCAGTCCGCTTGCGACGGCGAGTTCCGGCCTGACACCGACGTACTCGTCGCTGTCGACGGGCGTGTGTACGGTCTCGGGCACGACGGTGACGATCGTGACGGCGGGGAGCTGCGTGATCGCGGCGGACCAGGCGGGGAACACGAACTTCTCTGCTGCCCCGCAGGTGACGCAGACGGTGGCGATCGGGCCGGCGGCGCAGACCATTACGTTCGGCGCGCAGGCG
>DAOMWV010000118.1:0-9398 GCA_035436725.1 Hyphomicrobiaceae bacterium | reverse complement strand
ATACTCGAACACGGGCGACAGACGCGCCACCATGAACACACCCGCCGTAACCATGGTCGCGGCATGGATCAACGCTGAAACCGGCGTCGGACCTTCCATCGCGTCCGGTAGCCAAGTGTGGAGCAGGAACTGCGCGCTCTTGCCCATCGCGCCCATGAACAGGAGCAGCGACAGCGTCGTTACGATGTCGACGTCGTAGCCGAGGAAGTTGAAGGTCTTTCCAGCCAACCCGGGAACAGCCTGGAAGATCGGATCGAGGCTCACCGACCCTGCCAGCCAGAAGAGACCGAAGATGCCGAGTGCAAACCCGAAGTCGCCGACACGGTTGACGACGAACGCCTTGATGGCAGCCGCGTTCGCCGACGGCTTCTGATACCAGAACCCGATAAGCAGGTACGACGCGAGCCCGACGCCTTCCCAGCCGAAGAACATCTGCAGAAGGTTGTCGCTCGTCACCAGCATCAGCATGGCGAACGTGAAGAGCGAGAGATAGGAGAAGAACCGCGGACGGCTGTCGTCCTCGTGCATGTAGCCGATCGAGTACATGTGGACGAGAGACGAAACGGTCGTCACCACCACCAGCATGACCGCCGTGAGTGTGTCGATGCGGAGCATCCACGACACGTCGAGATCGCCCGACGTGATCCAGCGCATGACCGGCACCTTGTAGGTGATGCCCTGGAACCCGACGTTATAGAACACGAACCACGAGAGCGCGGCCGCGACCATAAGGAAGAAGGTCGTGACGATCTCGCTCGGCCGATCGCCGATCATGCGGCCGAAGAACCCCGCGATGACAGCGCCGAGCAGCGGCAGGAAGACGATGAGAAGGGCGGCAGTCTGCATTGGTCTTGTCCCGTCAGCCCTTCATCATGTTGATGTCTTCGACGGCGATGGAGCCGCGATTACGGTAGTAGACGACGACGATGGCGAGGCCGATGGCGGCCTCCGCTGCAGCAACCGTCAGGATCATCAGAGCAAACACCTGCCCGGCGAGATCACCGAGGTGCGCGGAAAACGCAACGAGGTTGATGTTGACGGCGAGCAGCATGAGCTCGATCGACATCAGGATGACGATGACGTTCTTCCGGTTGAGGAAGATGCCGAAGATCCCGATCGTGAACAGGATCGCCGCCACCGTCAGATAATGTCCAAGTCCGATCATTCCTCACCCACCCTCAGCGGCTGCCGCCGAGCCCCAGCATCGGCGCAAGCCACGCGACGAGCGTCGCGACGGCAATGCCGATCAGTCCAATTCCAATCAGCCGCTCCCGGATTGGGACCGACGGCTTCGCTGCCTTCATTTGCGCCTTCGCCTCGGCCTCGGCACGCTTCCTGACTTCCTCGAGCGACGTGATGTTCGTCCTGCGCTCGGGCTCCGGTGGCTTGCCGCTGCCGTTGGTGTAGGCCATCAACCCTGCCCCTTCGCGGTGGCCTTCTCGGGGATCGTGTAGCCACCCGCCGGCACCTTGACGATGTCCATGGCACTCGCCTTGTCGCGGCTGTTCTGCACCCCGATGTCCTGGCGGCGCACGTAAGCGCGCTGGCGGAGCGTCAACACGATCGCACCGATCATGGCGACGAGCAGGACGAGACCGGCCGTCTGGAAGAAATAGACGTACTTCGTGTAGATGAGCTGCCCCAGCGCCATCGTGTTCGAAACCCCAGCCGGGATTGGTGCACTGCGCGCAATGCCGCTGCCGACCACACCGGGCTGCCAGAGCTGCGCCGTCATGACCATCACGAGCTCGGCGAGGACGATCAAGCCCACCAACAGCCCCAGCGGCGCGTTCTTGATGAACCCGGCGCGCAGCTCGGCGAAATCGACATCGAGCATCATCACGACGAACAGGAACAGCACGAGCACCGCGCCGACGTAGACGACGACCAGCAGCATGGCGAGGAATTCCGCCCCGAGCAGGACGAAGAGCCCGGCGGCATTGAAGAACACGAGAATGAGATAGAGCACCGCGTGCACCGGATTGCGCGCGGTGATGACCATCAGCGCCGACGCGACCGTGAGCGTCGCGAACAGGTAGAAGAACAGTGCTGTCAGCGTCATATCATGTCCTGCCTGCATCCACGGTCGAGCCGCGCTGCCGCTCCATCACCTGTATTTCGCGTCCGCAGCGATATTGGCCGCGATCTCGCGCTCCCACCTGTCGCCGTTCGCGAGCAGCCGTTCCTTGTTGTAGAACAACTCCTCGCGCGTCTCGGTCGCGAACTCGAAGTTCGGTCCCTCGACGATCGCCTCCACCGGGCATGCCTCCTGGCAGAGGCCGCAGTAGATGCATTTCGTCATGTCGATGTCGTAGCGCGTCGTCCGCCGCGTGCCGTCGTTGCGGCGCGGGCCGGCCTCGATCGTGATCGCCTGCGCCGGGCAGATCGCCTCACAGAGCTTGCACGCGATGCAGCGCTCTTCCCCGTTCGGATACCGGCGCAACGCGTGCTCCCCACGGAATCGCGGCGAAAGCGGCCCCTTCTCGAACGGATAGTTCAGTGTCGCTTTCGGCTTGAACAGATATTTCGTCGCCAGCACGAAGGCAGAGACGAACTCCGTAAGGAACAGCGACTTGATCCCGGCAGCCACACCCATGGGTCAGCTCCTTCCGCGCCCGTGGGCGCCCGTTAGCGTCACGATCATGCGAGCCTCCAGCGACCGGTTCCGAGAAGCCACGCGATCAGGAACATCACCGCCGCAGCCCCCAGGATCATCACCTTCACAGCCCCGGAAAACCGCTCCCGCATGAGATAAACGAGTGCGAGATCCATCAGCCCCGTGACGGCAAAAACCAGCGCGACGAGCGAATTGGTCTCCATGGTCAGTTCACCCACGGACCGTACTGCAGCCACCCGGCCACGACGACGACCATCACCAGCGACAACGGCAGGAATACCTTCCAGCCGAGGCGCATCAGCTGATCGTAACGGTAGCGCGGAACCATTGCCTTGACCATGGCGAACAGGAAGAAGACGAAGCAGATCTTGAGAAGGAACCAGATGGGACCAGGCACCCAGTTCAGAAGCCAGTGGTCGACCGGCGGCAGCCAACCCCCGAGAAACAGGATCGTCGTCAGCGCGCACATCGTCATGATGGCCACGTACTCGCCGAGCATGAACAGCAGATACGGCGTCGAGCCGTATTCGACCATGAAGCCCGCGACGAGTTCGGATTCCGCTTCCGGCAGATCGAACGGCGGCCGGTTCGTCTCCGCCAGCGCCGAGATGAAGAACACGACGAACATCGGGAACAGCGCGAGCCAGTGCCAGTCGAGGAACGACGGTGCCAGTCCGAGCCGGGTGCCGATGCCGGTCGTCTGCGCCCGCACGATGTCCGTCAGGTTGAGCGATCCGACCAGCAACAGCACGGTGATGATCACGAACCCGATGGAGACTTCATACGACACCATCTGCGCCGCAGACCGGAGCGAGCCGAGGAACGGATATTTCGAGTTCGACGCCCAGCCGCCCATGATGATGCCGTACACCCCGAGCGACGAGATCGCGAAGATGTAGAGGATACCGACGTTGATGTTGGACACCGCCCAACCATCATTGACCGGAATGACCGCCCACGCCGCGAGCGCCAGGATCGTTGTCACCAGCGGCGCCAGCAGGAACACGCCCTTGTCCGCGCCCGCCGGAATGACCGGCTCCTTGAGCACGAATTTCAGAAGGTCCGCGAACGATTGCAGGAGCCCGAACGGCCCGACCACGTTGGGGCCGCGCCGGAGAGCGACCGCCGCCCAGACCTTGCGATCGAGCAGCAAGAGGAACGCGATGATGACGAGCAGTGCGACGAGCAGGATGAGGCTTGCTGCAACCGTGAGTGCGAGCCAGAGGCCCCAGTCCCACCACGTCTCGAGCGTCTTCGGATACATCGTCTGATCTAGCCTTCCCTGCCCCGCCCGACCCGATTACTCGGCTGCCTGCCGCGTCTTGCCGCGCGCCGCCATCAGCGCCGAAAGCTCGGCCATCACACTGGACGCCCGCGCGACCGGGTTCGTCATGTAGAAATCCGAAACGGCCTGTCCGAACGGCTGAGCGGTAACCGCGCCCGCCGACCCGGTCAACCCCGTCACTGCCTGCCCCGTATCGCCCGGAGAGATCGCGCCGATCCGCGCCATGTGCGGCACAGCCTTGAAGAGTGCGGCACGCAGCGCGTCGAACGAATCGTAGGGCAGCGTTTTCCCCGCTGCCGCAGAAACCGCGCGGATGATCGCCCAGTCGTCCTTGGCGAGACCGGGCGCCGCAGCCGCCTTCTTCGTCGACTGCACCCGACCTTCGAGATTGACGAAGATGCCGGTCTTCTCCGTATAGGCAGAGCCAGGCAGGATGACATCGGCGCGATGCGCGCCAGCGTCGCCATGGCTGCCCTGATAGATCACGAAGCTGCTGCGCGCCTTGGCGAGGTCCATTTCGTCGGCGCCGAGGAGGTAGAGGACGTCGACACCTCCGGACGCCATGTCCTGTGCTGTCTTCCCGCCCTTCCCCGGTACAAAACCGACGTCGAGGCCGCCGACCCGCGAAGCCACCGTCTGCAGGACGCCGAAGCCGTTCCAGCCGTCCCGGATGGCACCGACCGCCTGTGCCGCCTTGACCGCCGACGAGAGCACCGCGAGCCCGTCCGGCCGCGCCGCAACCGCCGATCCGACGATGAAGACAACGGACTTTGCGCCGGGCGGCAATGCAGCCGCGATCGACCCGATCGACTCCGGCCCGGCTCCAATATGCGTGCAGGGATAATTGAGATCACACCTGGCGCCCACCACGCCGACGAAGACACCGGTCTGGCGATACCGTTTCAGGATGCGGGCGTTGAGGATCGGGGCCTCGACGCGCGGGTTCGTACCGATCAGCACGACCGCATCCGCCTGTTCGATTCCGGCGATGGTCGGATTGAAGATATAGCTCGCCCGACCGGCAGAGCCGTCGAGCCGTGATCCGTCCTGACGGCAATCGACGTTCGCCGAGCCGAGTCGCGTGAACAGGTCCTTGAGCGCGAACATCTCCTCTGCCGTCGCCATATCCCCGGCGATGGCACCGATCCGCGACGCCGGCGTTTCCCGGAGCTTGGCACCGACGAGCGCGATCGCCTCGTCCCATGATGCAGGTCGAAGCCTGCCACCGTCACGAACATACGGTTGATCGAGACGCTGCGTCCTGAGCCCGTCGGCGACGTGCCGCGTCTTGTCGGAGATCCACTCCTCGTTCACGTCGTCGTTGTTGCGCGGCAGGATGCGCATCACGTCACGCCCACGGGTCTGCACGGTAATGGCAGAGCCGACCGCATCCATGACGTCGATCGTCTCGGTCTTGACCATTTCCCACGGCCGCGCATTGAAGGCCGTTGGACGATGCGTCAGCGCACCGACCGGGCAGATGTCGGCCACGTTGGCGCTCATCTCCGAGTACATGCCGCGTTCGAGGTAGGTGGTAATCTCCATGTCCTCGCCACGCCCGATGGCGCCGAGTTCCTCGACGCCGGCCACCTCGGTCATGAAACGGACGCAGCGCGTACACTGGATGCAGCGCGTCATCATGGTCTTGATGAGCGGCCCGAGATTCTTTTCCTCGACCGCGCGCTTGTTCTCGTCGTAGCGCGACCGCCCGACGCCGTACGCCATCGCCTGATCCTGCAGGTCGCATTCCCCGCCCTGGTCGCAGATCGGGCAATCCAGCGGATGATTGATGAGCAGGAATTCCATCACGCCTTCCCGGGCCTTCTTGACCACGGGCGACGTCGTATTGATCACTTTCGGGCTACCGTCGCGATTGGGCGGCAGGTCGTTGACGCCAAGCGCGCAGCTCGCCTGCAGCTTCGGCATGCCCACCACTTCCACGAGGCACATCCGGCAGTTACCGGCGATGGACAGGCGTTCGTGGTAACAGAAGCGCGGCACCTCGACACCGGCCTGCTCGCACGCCTGCAGGAGCGTCAGGCCGTCCTCGACCTCGATCTCCTGCCCGTCGATAATGAGCTTCTTCGCCATTTCGTCCCGATCCCGTCCCAAACTTGGCCGCCGAAGCCAACGAAACGCGCACACGCCTCGCCCCCTCCGACGCGCGGTTGGTTTAGCGCGGGCCCACGCCATATGCTAGCCACACTTTTTACCAAATCGCGCGCTGGAAACGACCCAGCGTTGCACCACAATCCGACCTCTGCCGGATAATCCGCGCCCTGGAAACGACGTCAGGTGTCCGTCGGCAGGGTTCCGAGCTTCCGGCTGCGGTCGTCCTCGAACGATTTCGCCAGTTCTTCCCGCGCTTTTTCCGCCTGCCTCTGGCGATTCCACAGAGATGCGTAGAGCCCGCCGCGCGCGAGAAGTTCGGCATGCGTTCCGCTCTCGACGAGGCGGCCCTTTTCGAGCACCAGGATGATGTCGGCATGCACGATCGTGGACAGCCGGTGCGCGATGACGACGGTGGTCCGGTTCTTCGACACCTTGTCGAGCGCGTCCTGGATTTCCTTTTCCGTGTGGCTGTCGAGCGCGCTCGTCGCCTCGTCGAGGACGAGAATCGGCGGATCCTTCAGGATCGTCCGCGCGATGGCGACGCGCTGCTTCTCGCCGCCGGAAAGTTTCAGGCCTCGCTCCCCGACCATGGTTTTATAACCATCTGGCAATGCAGCGATAAATCCGTCGATCTGGGCAAGGCGCGCGGCTGCGGCGACCTCGGCGTCGGTCGCTTCGGGCCGTCCGTACCTGATGTTGTAGAGGATAGTGTCGTTGAACAGCACCGTATCCTGCGGCACGACGCCGAATGCGGCCCTGAGCGAGGCCTGCGTGACATCGCGCACGTCCTGGCCGTCGATCAGAACGCGACCACCCGAGACGTCGTAGAACCTGAGCAGCAGCCGGCTGATCGTCGATTTACCCGCCCCCGAGGGTCCGACGATGGCGACCATCTTGCCCGCCGGAACCGTGAAGCTGAGCCCGTCGATGATCGTCCGCTCGCGATCGTAATGGAACCGGACATCGTCGAACCGGACCTCGCCGCCCGCGACCCGAAGCGGCGCGGCATCTGGCTTGTCCGCGACCTCGGGCCTCTGGCCGAGCACCTCGAGCATCCGCTCGACATCCGTAAGCCCCTGACGAATCTCGCGATAAACAGTGCCCATGAAATTCAGCGGAATGAAGAGTTGCAGCATCAGCGCATTCACCATGATGAACTGGCCGATGGTATTGTGCCCCGCCAGGACGTCGCGCGCGCTCATCACCATGCAGGCGGTCAGCGCCAGGGTGAAGATCACCGCCTGCCCCGAGTTCAGAATGGCGAGCGACGTATAGGTCTTGATCGAGGCCTTCTCGAACACCCGGAGCGACTGGTCGTAGCGGTCCGCCTCGCGCTTCTCTGCGCCGAAGTATTTGACCGTCTCGTAGTTCAGCAGGCTGTCGATCGCCTTCGTGTTGGCGTCCGAATCACTTTCGTTCATCGTCTTGCGGATCGTCACCCGCCATTCCGTGGCCTTGATGGTGAACCACAGGTAGGCGGCGATCATCGCCGAAATGACCGCGGCATATCGCCAGTCGAATTCCCAGAAGCAGACGCCCAGCACGAGCACGAATTCGAGCAGGGTCGGGATGAGAACCATCAGCAGCATGCGGGTGATCTGCTCGATACCGGCACGGCCGCGCTCCAGAACACGCGTCAGGCCGCCGGTCTTCCGTTCCAGATGAAAGCGCAGCGAAAGCCGGTGCATGTGGTCGAACGTTTCGAGCGCGAGCTCGCGCACGGCATTCATGGCGACCTTGGCGAACAGGCCCTCGCGGAGCTGTGCGAGCAGCGTCATCCCGATCCGGACGACACCATAGAGAAGCGTCGCGAGGAGCGGCGCCGCCACGAGCCAGCCGGGGGTGTCGAGACGGGCAGCGACCGCCGTCGCGGCACCACCACCGGACGCCACGAGCGCATCCGTCGCCCACTTGTACGTGAACGGCATCATCACCGTGACGAGCTTCGCAAGACCCATCAACGCGAGACTGAGAAGAACCGTTCGCTGCAGGTCCGGCCGGCGTGACGGCCACAGGAACGGCAACAGCCCGTCGATCGCGCGCGCCGTTTTTCCACCGGGGCGCAATCTGGCGGGCAGACGCAGCCAGAAACCGGCGAGTGACCTCGCCGTCTGCTTGGAGGAATCCGGAATCGTGTCGGCGCGTTCAGGCATGGCGAGCCTCTTATCGCCCCGCCCGGAGATTGTCGATCATCCCGCGTGCCGATGCCCGAAACGGTTGGACCCCGGCCTCCAGCCCTCCCGTATCGGCTAGCGCAGTCGACCCGGCAGCCACAGCTTCTGGCAAACGTAAATGAGATCGGCGTCCGCCACACGGCTGCGATTGGCCCGGTGCAGCGCAGGGTACTTGTCCGCATCGTGATAGTGTCTGAGCGCGATATGGCTCAGCGTATCTCCGGCCCGGACCACGTACCAGCCGGGCGGCGAGATCCGCTTGCCCTGAGCGCGGCAGGACGGTTGCGACGCCGTAGTTGATTTCGCAAGCACTCTGGCAGGCCGGGATGCCTTCGATGCACCGCTGGCCGCAGCAGCGACGGATTGTCCGCGTTGCGGCACCGACGAAACGGCCGGACCGGCGCCTTTGCTCTCACGCGAACGAACTTCTTCTGCGGCCTTGATCGCACTTTCCGCTCGTTCCGCAGCGTCACGGGCGATCTTGGCGGTCTCGGCGACCTTGAGCGCAGCCGTAATCCGATCCTGTTCGCTCCTGGCAGCTGCGAGAGCAGAGAGCGCTGCCTGCGCGGCCGCTCGCGCGGTCTCCGCCCGCTTCGCCTGATCGGTGGTTGCATCCTGCGCCGCCTTCTGTGCAGCGATCGCACGCCGCGCGGCATCCTGCGCCTTGATCGCGTCGGCCGTCTTCCGGCGTTCCTCAGCGATCGTCTCCTCGGCCTTCTGCCGTTCCGCAGCATCTTTCGCCGCCACGGCCTGCGTCCGCGCTGCCAGTGCCGCACGCGCGCTGGCCATCTTGGTGTCTTCCGCCTGCTTCAGGGCATCCGCCGCCTTCTTGACCTCTTCGGCTGCCTTGCCCGCGACGCTGATGGCGCGTTGCGCATCCGCAGAGGCGCGCTCCGCCAATGCCTTGAGTTCTGCTTCACCTCTCGCAGCCGCAGCCGCCAGACGTGCCTTGTCTGCCGAAGCCGCATCCACCGCCTTTTTGACTTCGTCTGCCGCCCTGCTCGCCGCCGCGATGTCGCGTTGCGCACTCTGGGAGGCGCGATCCCCGAGCGCCTTCAGCTCCGCTGCGGCCTTCTCCGCGGCGGCCTTGTCGGCAGCAGCCTTGTCGGCGGCAGCCTTCGCGTCGGCCAGACGCTTCTGCTCTGCTGCAGCCTTCTCCGCTGCGGCCTTGTCGGCAACAGCCTTGTCGGCGGCAGCCTTCGCGTCAGCC
>DAOMWV010000117.1:0-9415 GCA_035436725.1 Hyphomicrobiaceae bacterium | reverse complement strand
GGTTCGACACGCGCTTTTTCTGCATGGATGCGTCCGGCATTTCGGAGCGACGCGGCATCAACGACGGGGAACTCAGCGGTCTCGACTGGCTGACGCTCGACGATGCACGAAACCTCGACCTGCCGCGTATCACGCGTGTCATTCTCGAAGACCTGCAGGAACAGCTCGAAGCGGGCACGCTGGACAACGGCGATAATCCGGTGCCGTTCTACTACATGCGCGGCAACAGCTTCAAACGTGACCTCATTCGCGTCGGCGGGCCGCCGTCGGATTACTTCGCCGAGGCGGAGTCCGAAGACGATGGCGCCGGGGTCGAAGACTGACGCTTCGGTCTGCGACGCATGCGTCCTTGATCTAGCTCGCCACGACTGCTGCGACGTACCATCGTCCCGTTACAGCGATATTGAGCGAGGATGGACATGAGCTGGGCCCTGCACCGGATATCGCTGGCTTCCCACGATCTCGAACTCGCGCGCATTTTTTTCGGTGACGCCCTCGGGTTCGGAAAGGCCCGCGTGATCGACGAACACACGATTGCGTTCGGGGCAGGAAGTCGCGGGCTCCGCGTGCGCAAGCCGGCGCTCGAAATCAATCGTCACGGGAGCGACATCTTCGGGCCGTCCGCCGTGCGGCATGTCGCCATCGAAGTCGTCGATCTGGAAGCTGTCGTCCTGCGCCTCGACAAGAGGGGCTGGTCGCATGTCGAGGCGCCCGACGGTGATTTCGACGTGCCGGCCATCTATACTCTCGATCCTGCAGGCAACGTGGTCGCGTTTTGCCAGGCATCGTCGCCGCCGCACGAGGACGACATCCAGCCGTGGGAGAAGGCGTGGGGCTGGGGGCTGCATCACGTCAACCTTCCGGCGGGTGACGTGCGGGAGGCGGTTGCATTCTACGTCGACGTCGGCGGTCTCGCCGAGGGTGTCTGGCAGGCTCCGGCGGCGCGGGGCAATTTCAGCATCGACCCGAGCGAGCTTTCCGTTCTGTCGCTCGGCGGGTTCAATCGCGGCCTGCACATCATCCGGCCGGATGCCGGGTTCGCCCATCGCAACAACTTCGCGCACAATCCGTCGATCGGCGGGCATCCGGCCTTCTTCGTTCAGGACGTGAAGGCGGTCAAGCGTCGACTCGAAGAAATGGGGACGCTGGTCTCCGACGCCGGGGTGTATGCCATGGTCGGCATGCACCAGATCTACACGCTCGATCCGTCGGCCAACATGATCGAGGTGAACCAGTTCGTGTGACGGCGCCCCGTCCGGAGCGCGCCGGCTCGCGGTCGCGAGCCGAACAGCGCGCGTGAGGACCGACTAGGTAATCACCTAGTTATCCTCGCCCCCGGCTGGTGTGGTAGTATTCCGGCAGGCTTCGGGATCGTGTCCGGTGCCTGCCCTCCCCGCAGTCCTCGTCAGAACGTCAGAACCGCGCGGATGCTCTCGCCGTGGTGCATCAGGTCGAACGCCTTGTTCACGTCTTCGAGCGGGAGGACGTGCGTGATCATGCTGTCGATCTCGATCTTGCCGTCCATGTACCAATCGACGATCTTCGGCACATCGGTCCGGCCGCGTGCGCCGCCGAAGGCCGTGCCGCGCCAGACGCGTCCGGTGACGAGCTGGAACGGCCGGGTCTTGATCTCCTGGCCGGCGCCCGCGACGCCGATGATGATGCTTTCGCCCCAGCCACGGTGGCAGGCTTCGAGTGCGATCCGCATAACGTCGACATTGCCGGTGCAGTCGAAAGTGTAGTCGGCCCCGCCGATCTGATCATCGCCGCGCTTGGTCATGTTGACGAGGTGGGCCACGAGATCGCCGCCGACCGTTTTCGGGTTGACGAAGTGCGTCATGCCGTACTTCCGGCCCCAGGCCTCCTTGGCCGGGTTGACGTCGACGCCGATGATCATGTCGGCGCCGATCAGGCGCAGGCCCTGGATGACGTTGAGGCCGATACCGCCGAGGCCGAAGACGATGGCCGTGCAGCCCGGCGTCGCCTTGGCCGTATTGACGACGGCGCCGACGCCTGTCGTGACGCCGCAGCCGATGTAGCAGATCTTGTCGAACGGCGCGTCGGCGCGAACCTTGGCGAGCGCGATCTCGGGGAGGATTGTGTAATTCGAGAACGTCGAGCAGCCCATGTAGTGGTGGACCTTCTGGCCCTTGTAGGTGAAGCGGCTGGTGCCGTCCGGCATGACGCCCTGGCCCTGCGTGCCCCGAATGGAGGTGCAGAGATTGGTCTTGCGGCTGAGGCAGGAGGGGCAGGTCCTGCACTCGGGCGTGTAAAGCGGGATGACGTGGTCACCCTTTCTTAACGACGTAACGCCGGGTCCGACATCGACGACGATACCGGCGCCCTCGTGGCCCATGATGGCCGGAAACAGGCCCTCGGGATCGGCGCCGGAAATCGTGAACCAGTCGGTGTGGCAGACGCCGGTCGCCTTGACCTCGACGAGCACTTCGCCCGCCTTCGGACCCTCGACGTCGACCTCGACGATCTCGAGCGGTTTTCCCTTTTCGAATGCGACGGCGGCGCGGCTCTTCATCTGCTTCATCCCATCGGTTGTTCATCACATACAACGCCGGCGAGGCGCATTCCCCAACCTCTCGTACCTTTGGCGGGAGCCGTAAAGATCGGAGCCGGTAAACCAAGCATTCACTCTTTTGGGTGACATTAGGGGGCCGGAAAAATGTCAGTGTTCGGCGGGTGAGGGCATATGACACTTCAAAGCCGTATCGCTGCGGCCACGCGTCGGCCGAGTGCCGCTTCGACAGAAAGCGACGAGGAAGCCTCGCGCCGTTGGGCGAAGCGCAAGCCGGCGCACAACGCCGCGCAGATCGTATTCGACGGTATGACGACGCCGCATCCGTGTGTGGTTCGCGATATCTCTTCCACTGGTGCGAAAATCGAAATCCTGAAGTCGAAGGTCAATTCCGACGCATCCACGTCGTTCCTTCCGACCTATTTCACGCTGATCGTTCCGACCGATCGAACCAGCGTCGATTGCCAGTCGATGTGGCGGCGCGGTTCGTTCATGGGCGTTCGCTTCCTCGGTGCCGTCAGGCAGCTCGAGAAGCCGGCGCCGCGGCCGTCGATCCGCAAATGAGATTGCGTCCGGTTTCGTGGATGCGGCTGCCGTGAGGCACCCGGTCGTTCCGATCCCGGCGCTCTGAGATGAAAGACCCCGGACGGCATCAGCCGATCCGGGGTTATTGCTGTCCGGATGGCCGCTCCGGCACCCATACGTCACAGGCCCGCTGCAATGCGGTCCAATTTTCCCCACACCCCGCAGTGAACGTCGACCCTGCGGGGCGATACTGAAAGCGTTGTCTGATGCGTCCTAATTGCGTTCCGATGTTCCGTGGCGGCCCTGCCGTTTCCGTCGGCCAAATCGCTATCTCGTTCGTCGTCGTCCTGGTTGTGGCGGCCTTGGCGCAGAGCTCGCCGGCCACAGCGGCACAGTGCGCGCGGGATGGCGGCTACGATCGGTCCGAGATCGCGCAAAGCACCTTCTTCACCACGCGCGAGCAGACCAAGTTCGCACCATCCGAGCGGCACTACCCGCTGGCGACAGGGGCGAGCGCACGATACTGCTTCGCCCGGGGCTGTGCCGGCCAGATCACTGTCGGCTGGAATGCCGACGAGCAGGCGCAGCTCAGGCGACTACGCGAGGAGATGGTCAGCGAAGAGACGGCCCAGTCGGAGCTGCAGTTCATCCGTATCGCCGTGTTGCGGCTCGAGACGTGGCTCCATGGGCGATTGCGAAATCTCGACCAGTCCACCGTCGATCGCATCACGCGCCGCATCGCCGGTTACTATGGTGCGACCAATTCGGCAGACTCGGACTGGGTCACGTCCACGCTCGCCAAATTCGACCGTTTCGACAAGGAGTGCGCGACATATGCCATGGAGGCGACGCAGCATCTTCTCGTACTCGCAAATCTCGGCCTCATGAAGCACTGGAACGTCACGGCGCCCGTCTACAGGTTCGGAATTCCCGGACACTGGACAGCGGGTCTCGAAAACCGTCAGACCTGCGAGCGCTACCGGTTCGATCTCAATACACGCGCGTCGGTACGCTATGGCCTGCACAGCAAAGGTCAGGACCCGGCCCGGATCGCGCTCGAAAGTGCTGCTGCGTCGAGGTCGCTCTTTCCCGGTATGGATCGGGCCGGAAGTGGTACTCCGACCAGCCGTCGCGACAGGCCGCCGGGCGCGAGTGCGCTCAAGGGGCCGCCCCGGTGACTGCCGGGACCGGTTGGATGCTGGTTCGAGGCAGGGCCAGAGCGGCGGCGAGCAGCAGCACTGTTACGCCGCCCGCCAACGTGCGTATCGCGTTGGCGCGTTGCCATGGTGCGGAGTAAGCGATCCAGATTTCGGCAGCGCGCTCGACTGCGGCTGGAATGATCGTGCGTGCGAGCTGTTCGTTCAGCGGGACGTTCACAGTTACCGTCACGATGAAGACGCCACCGAGATAAACCAGGGCTGCGAGGCCGACCATTGCTGCGGTCGCACGTTCACCCGATACCGCGAAAAGGGCTGTCGTTGCCGCGAGCACAAGCGGTGTGCCGAAGAAGGCTGCACCGAAACAGACGTTGCGCACCGACGCGTTCATGTCTTGCATGGCCTGGATCGCGACGTACGGCGGTGCCTGGTCTAGACCCCACAGGGTCGATACCGACCAGGCGAAAAAGAAGCCGAACATCGACGCCGCAAAGACAATGCTCGCGACGAGAGATGCGCGGAGCATGGTGTGCTTCGCTGTCATGTGCCGGCCCGCTGTGCTTTCCCGGGAAAGAAACAACCGGCCATGATGATGACGATGGCGAGTTGTGCCGTCACGACGGCGGGCCAGATCAGGGGAAACTGCGCATCGAGGTATTTTTGCGGACCGAACGAGACGAGCGCCAGCGCGACCGCCGCCAGATGCAGCATTCGCGCACCGCCTGATCGAGGCGGTCCGATCACGAGCGCGGCGACGGCCGCGGACAGTGCGGCGGCGAGGAGCGGCCCGATACCGAAGAGCGGCGTGGTTTCGGGCGGGTGCGGGGGTACGCGGCCGAGCAGGGTTGCGAACATGACCGTCTGGACGACGATCAAGGTCCAGAGAGCGGCACGAATCGAGGCTTCGGAGGTCATGGGTCACCTTTTGGCGTAACGAATATTACGGTTGCCGGTATCCGTAATTTAAATTACGGTTCGAGTCAATGCTGGTCGAGGTGAGGGGATTGGAATGCGAACGGAAGCCCGCGAGGAGCGGCGGAAGGAAATCGCGGCGGCGGCGCTGGCGCTCCTCGAAGCGCACGGCTACGCGGGTACGACCATGCAGGCGGTTGCAAAAAGGGCCGGTGCGTCGATGGAGACGCTCTACAACTGGTACGGTGACAAGACCGGACTGTTCCGCGCGCTCGTGTCGCACAACGCCACAGAGGTGCGCGACATGCTGGAGGCGCATGCGGGTGACGGGCACGATGCCATCGCGGTGCTCGAGGATCTGGGGCCACGGCTTCTCGCTCTGGTCACAGGTGAAACAGCGATCGCGCTCAATCGGGCGGCGGCTACAGACCAGACCGGGGAACTCGGCTCGGCGATCGCTTCGGCTGGTCGCGAGACGATCGGGCCGATGGTCGAGGCGCTCTTTCGTCGCGCGAATGATGCGGGCCAGCTCGCAATCGGAGATGCGCAGGAGGCGACCGAGATCTATTTCTCACTCCTGATCGGCGACCTGCAGGTCCGACGCGTGATCGGGCAGCTGAAACCGTTGACGAAGGCGCAGGCTCGGAAGCGCTCGGAGCGTGCCACCACGATCATCAGGCGGCTCTACGGGCCGGCCTGACAGGTGCAGTGATGCATCACGCATTCATGTCATTCGACGCAGCTTTACTTGGAAATGTCCCAGGGGGCCTCGTGCTATGGAACTCGCCGGTCTGATCATCTTCTGCTCTGCATTGTTTCTTGCGGCCGCTTCACCCGGGCCCGGCCTCGCGGCGATCGTGGGGCGTGTGCTGGGGCGCGGCGCGAAAGGGGCCATCGGCTTTACAGTCGGCGTCGCCCTCGGAGATGTCGTATGGCTCACACTTGCGGTCGGCGGTCTCGCCATTGTCGCGCAGACGTTCCACCTGCTGTTCATTGTCGTCAAATGGATCGGCGTCAGTTATCTGCTGTTTCTCGCCTGGAAGATGTGGTCCGCGCCAACTGACGCCGATGCTGTCGCCGCGGACACCCGACAGGAAAGCCAGCTCTCGCTGTTTCTGGCCGGCCTTGCCGTGACGATGGGCAACCCCAAGGTCATGATGTTCTACCTGGCCCTGCTGCCGACCATCCTCGACCTCAACACCATCTCGTTCGTCGGCTATCTGGAACTCGTGCTCGCAACGCTGAGCGTCCTCGCGGTGGTGTTCGGCATCTACGTCGGGCTCGCGGAAAAGGCGAGGCTGCTGTTTATGAGCCCGGCTGCGAAGCGCCGTGCGAACCGCACTTCGGCGGCGGCCATGACAGGTGCGGCAGCGTGGGTCGCAACCCGATAGTGTGCAGCTAATCGGGCCGCGTCATGCGTGTCGTGACACGGCCCCGTCAGACTAAACCAGCCTCGACTGCTCCACGGCAGCGGCGATGAAGCTCTTGAACAGAGGGTGCGGCTCGAAGGGGCGGGATTTCAGCTCGGGGTGATACTGCACGCCGATAAACCAGGGGTGGTCCTCGATCTCCACCGTCTCTGGCAGAAGTCCGTCTGGTGACATGCCGCAGAACTTCAGGCCCTTCGCCTCGAGGGCGGCGCGGTACTTGGTGTTGACCTCGTAGCGATGGCGGTGGCGTTCCGAGATGCGCGTCGAGCCATAAATCTTGGCGATGCGGCTGCCCTCGCTGAGCGCGGCGTCGAAGGCCCCGAGACGCATGGTGCCGCCGAGATCGCCGCCGGCTTTCCTGATCTCGAGTTCGTTGCCCTTCATCCACTCCTTCATCTCGCCGACGACGGGTTCGTCGGTCGGGCCGAATTCGGTGGAAGAGGCCTTCTCGACGCCGGCGAGGGCGCGTGCGGCCTCGACGACGGCCATCTGCATGCCGAAGCAAATGCCGAAGTACGGGGTCTTCCTGGTGCGGGCGAAGCGGGCGGCCATGATCTTGCCTTCCGAGCCGCGTTCACCGAAGCCGCCGGGGACGAGAATGCCGTGGACGCCTTCGAGGAGCGGGGCGGGGTCTTCGCTTTCGAAGACTTCGCTTTCGATCCACTGCAGCTTGACGCGCACGTTGTTGGCGATGCCGCCGTGTACGAGTGCTTCGTTCAGCGACTTGTAGGCGTCTTTCAGACCGGTGTACTTGCCGACGATGGCGATCGTCACTTCGCCTTCGGGGTTGGCGATGCGGTGGGAGATCGTCTCCCAGCGGGAGAGGTCGGGTTTCGGTGCGCCGGTGATACCGAAGGCATTCAGGACCTCCGTGTCGAGCCCTTCACCGTGATAGGCGAGCGGCACGTCGTAGATGGAGGCGACGTCGAGCGCCTGGATGACGGCTTCTTCGCGCACGTTACAGAAGAGAGCGATCTTGCGGCGCTCGGATTTCGGGATTTCGCGATCCGAGCGGCAGAGCAGGATGTCCGGCTGAATACCGATCGAGCGCAGTTCCTTGACCGAATGCTGCGTCGGCTTGGTTTTCAGTTCGCCAGCCGAGGGGATGTAGGGCAGCAGCGTCAGGTGCATGTAGACGGCGTGCCCTCGTGGCAGCTCGTTGCCGAGCTGGCGGATGGCCTCGAAAAACGGCAGCCCCTCGATGTCGCCGACCGTGCCGCCGACCTCGACGAGCACGAAATCGAGCCCGTCGTTGCCGGAGAGCACGAAGTCCTTGATGGCGTTGGTGACGTGGGGAATGACCTGGACGGTGCCGCCGAGGTAATCGCCGCGCCGTTCCTTGGTGATGATTTCCTGATAGATCCGGCCGGTCGTGATGTTATCGGACTTTTTCGCCGACACGCCGGTGAAGCGCTCGTAATGGCCGAGATCGAGATCGGTCTCCGCGCCGTCGTCGGTCACGAACACCTCACCGTGCTGGTAAGGGCTCATGGTGCCGGGATCGACATTGAGATAGGGGTCGAGCTTCCGGAGTCGTACCGAATAGCCTCGGGCCTGGAGAAGCGCTCCGAGGGCCGCAGAAGCCAGCCCTTTGCCAAGCGAAGAAACCACGCCGCCGGTGATGAAGATATACCGCGTCATGGGCCTTCACATTACATCGAAACCGTCTGATTCGAAGCGATTTTTTGTTCTCCTCCACGATCCCGTTGCGGAAACGCGCATCACTATGGGCAGCAAGGATAAAACATGATCTGGTCCGGTACTGGCGACGCGGGAAGGCGCGCGGGGGGGCGACATGGAAAGCAGGTGGCGGATACAGAATTTCGATACCGTCGGGAGCTGGGGGAAGGTGCTCGCCGGCATCGTCGTGGTCCTGGCCGTGCAAATGGGGGCCATGTGGGCGATGGGCCGGCTGGCGATCTGCAAGTGCGGCTACGTCAAGTTTTGGCACGGCGTCGTGCAGAGTTCGGAGAATTCCCAGCACATCGCGGACTGGTACACGTTCAGCCACGTCCTCCACGGTCTGATCTTCTATTTCGTCATCCGGCTCCTGCTGCCGCGGCTGAGTTTCGCGTGGGGGCTGCTGCTGGCCTTCGTGATCGAGGGGGCGTGGGAGGTGGTGGAGAACACACCCTACGTCATCGACCGCTACCGATCGGCGACAGCGGCCTTCGACTACTTCGGTGACACGCTCGTCAATTCCTTCGCAGACAGCATCGCGATGGCAGTGGGCTTCGTGATGGCGCGGTTGCTTCCGGTCTGGGCGTCGGTAGTTTTTTTGATTGCCGTCGAAGTGCTGCTTGCGCTCGGTATTCGCGACAATCTCACGCTCAATATCATCATGCTGCTCTACCCGATCGAGGCGATCAAGCGGTGGCAACTCGGGGGATGACGCGAGGCCCGTCAAGAGTTCGCGCCATCCGGCTTCGTGTCGACCGGCTGCCGCCAGCCGGTCTCAGAGTTTCATGTTCCTTGTATTCTCGGTCATGATCCGGCCGATCTCCTGGGCCTGCAGCGAGAAGGTCTGCATCATCTGCTGGGCGTAGCGGCTCTGGATCGCGAACAATTCCTGCATGTCCTTGGCGGCCGCGATTTCGGTCGCCATGTTGAAGCAGCTGTCGGCATTCTGTTTGGTAAAGCGCAGGGCCTTGTCCTGGACAGCCTTGAAGCCGGAGGTCATGTCGTTGGCCGGGACGGATGCGGTCCACATCGAGGTCGCCTGCATCATGGCGTCGAGGAACTGGCCGTAGGTGGCGCGGGCCTGCTCGACGTTCTTTTCCGCCAGCTCGCGCATCTGCTGGGGGATCTCGAACGGGTTGTTCTGGTTCATGGTGTACTCCTCTGCGGGGGGCGGGCGTTGC
>DAOMWV010000116.1:0-9453 GCA_035436725.1 Hyphomicrobiaceae bacterium | reverse complement strand
TTGGAACGTTCGACAGCGTCGCGGCGGCGCGGGCCGCGCAGGAGAGGCTGCGCGCCGAAAATCCCGGATGGTGGGTCGAAGCGGCGCGCCTTTCATAGTACTTTTCGACGCCACCACGGAGTTCTCACGGCTGCTCCAGTCCTCGCGCATGGCGATTGCGATTGACCGGCTGCAACGGTCGGTCAATTTGTCCGGAATGGCGGATTCTCCAGCGGCAAAAGTGACTACGATCGACGGTAACGCGACCCCTCAGCGCATCCTGCTCGGCATATTCTTCATGTGCCTTGCGAGTACGCTGTTTCCGATCATGAACGGGCTCGTTCAGATCCTGAGCGATCGCTATTCGTCGCCACAGATCGTCTGGGCGCGAACTGCGTCGCATCTGATTTTCATCATGGCGCTGTTCATGCCGAAGTACGGAATCGGCATCGTGAGCACGCGGGCGCCCGCATTGCAGATCGGCCGTTCTATCTGCCTCATGGCGTCGACGCTGTGCTTTTTCCACGGAGTCAAATACCTTCCGCTGGCAAAGGCGGCGTCGATCAGCTTCATGGCGCCGTTTATCGTCGCCCTGCTGTCGTGGCCGCTGCTGAGGGAGCGGGTCAGCGCGCCACGTCTAGCCGCTGTCATCGTCGGCTTTCTCGGCGTGCTCATCGTGGTGCAGCCGGGCGGGGAACTGTTCGACTGGGCGTCACTCTTCATTCTTGCGAGTGCAATTTTCTATGCTGTCTACCAGATCTTCACGCGGAAGGTCGCCGCCTTCGACATTCCGGAGACGAGCGCGGTCTATAGTGCTCTCGTCGGGACACTGGTGATGAGCATCTGGGTGCCGTTCACCTGGACGACGCCGACGCTGGTGGACGCCGCAGTGATGTTCAGCCTCGGGATATTGGGTGGGCTCGGGCACTATTGCGTCGCGCGGGCCATGACCTATGCGCCGGCCAACATCGTTTCGCCGTTCCAGTACTGGCAGATGGTCGGGTCGGTGATCGTCGGATATCTTATCACGTCGAAGATGCCGGAGCAGACGACGTGGCTCGGCGCTGCGGTCATCATCGCGGCCGGGCTTTTCATCGGCTGGCGCGAAACGCGTGAGAAGCGCAGCAAGGCCGGCTGAGTGCGGGGGGCGCGTCGCGCCGCCGATGGGCATTGCGCGTGGCGCGGCGGATCGCATACTGCTTCGGGCGGCACCTGGATTCGGTGCGTACCGACAAGGACAGGTCATGTCGCGGAAAATTGCGGGGCCCGAAATCGAACGGGTCATCCAGATACTCGGCCGGCTACCGGGACTTGGGCCGCGGTCGGCGCGGAAGGCCGGTCTTGCGCTGATCAAGCGGCGGGAAGAGCTTCTGGTGCCGCTGGCGAACGCCCTCAAGGCAGCGGCGGAGACGATCGTAACCTGTGCAAGCTGCGGCAATCTCGACACGCGGTCGCCATGCAGCATCTGCGCCGACAATCGGAGGGACCCGTCGTTTCTGGTCGTTGTCGAGGACATCGCCGATCTCTGGGCGCTCGAGCGGGCTGGTGTCGTGACCGGACGCTATCATGTGCTCGGCGGTCATCTTTCGCCGCTCGACGGGATCGGACCGGATCAGCTGAACATAGCGAGCCTCGTCGGGAGGATACAGCCGCCGGTGAAAGAGGTTCTGTTGGCACTCAGTGCGACCGTCGAGGGACAGTCGACCGCACATTTCGTCCGTGAACGTCTCGCGGCTACAGGTGTCGAGGTTTCGACGCTCGCCCGAGGCGTGCCGATCGGAGGCGAACTCGATTATCTCGACGAAGGAACGCTCGCGGCTGCGATCAAGAGCCGGAAATCATTGTAAAGTTTCCGCCATCTCAATAGCGCATGCGAGGGCTGGAAAAGAATGCGGCAGCCGCACCAGGGGGGAGTGTACGGCTGCCGCACGACCGTTCTCCATTGACGGATCGGTCTCAGGGTCTCCGGAGCATCTGGGGGGGGTAGATGCCGGAGCCTCCCCTGCTAAATGGTTTGCGCGCGATTTGGTTCAAGGGCTCAGGACGGAAATTTTGCGATGAGATCCCCGGTAGCCTGATGGCGCTGGCTGGAACACCTCTCTATGTACCGGATTAACCTTGTCCGGTGCGTCGCAGGCGGCTCAACCTGATCGCGCAAAGATCCGGTTCGGGTCGAACAACATTGGAGAACGACACCTGTGATGCAGAGAGCGGCCAGGGAATGAGAGATACCAAACCCGCGCGCGACGCGTCGTCGTCGGCGGCGGCAGCAGCGAGTACGACGCCGCGGTTCGTCGAAGGATCGCTGCTCAAGCACGTGCTCGTGATGTCGGGGACCGGCGCGGTCGGCCTGATGGCGATCTTTCTCGGCGATTTTGCCAATCTGCTTTTTCTCGGCATGCTCGGCGATACGGAAATCATCGCGGCGGTCGGGTATGCGAGCACCGTACTGTTTTTTTCCGTCTCGCTCGGCATCGGCTTGTCGATCGGTGCGGCAGCAGTCGTGTCGCCGGCGGTCGGTGCCCGACGCACCGAAGATGCGCGGCGGCTGTCGACAAGTGCGCACCTGCTGTCCGTTGTTGTCAGCGCGATCGTCGTAGCCCTGCTGTGGCCATGGCTGGCGACGGTGCTGGGCTGGCTCGGGGCGAGGGGGCGGACGCTGGAACTCGCCACGACGTATTCGGGTATCGTATTGCCCTCGACGCCGCTGCTCGCGCTCGGCATGTGTGCCGGCGGCGTGCTGCGATCGGTCGGCGATCCGCGCCGGGCGATGTACGTGACGCTCGGTGGCGCGGCAATCAACGTGCTGTTCGATCCGATCCTCATCTTCTGGGCGGGGTTTGGAATGGAGGGTGCCGCCTATGCTTCGGTTCTGGCACGCATCACGATTGCGGGGATCGCGCTGTGGGCGGTCGGGCGGGTGCATGGTATGTTCGGGCGTCCCGGTCTTGCGGCTCTTGTCGGCGACACGCGGCGCATCATGGCGGTGGCGGTGCCCGCCATGATGACTAACCTCGCGACGCCTACGGCCAATGCGTTCACGACATCCGTCATGGCGACCTACGGCGACGCAGCCGTCGCGGCATGGACGATCTTCGGCCGAGTGGTTCCACTCGCGTTCGGCGCGTTGTTCGCCCTTTCGGGATCAATCGGCCCCATCATCGGGCAGAACCTCGGCGCGGGAGACTTCGGCCGGGTCAGGACGGCAATCCGTGAGGCCGTGCGGGTGACTGCCGTCTTCACGCTCGTGGCGTGGGGTGTGCTGGCGCTGGCCGCACCGTTCATCGCGTCGGGATTCGGGGCGCGTGGCGAAACAGAAGTTCTCGTGCTTTTCGCGTGTCGTTGGCTGGCGCCGCTGTTCGCATTTCTCGGGGGGCTGTTCGTCGCAAACGCGATCTTCAATACGCTGCGGCATCCGCATTATGCAACGTTGTTCAATTGGGGGCGGGCAACGATCGGGACCGTGCCATTCGTATGGCTCGGAGGGCACCTCGCCGGGCCACATGGGGTCTTCGTCGGTAATCTGGTGGGTGCGGTCGTATTCGGGTCAATCGCACTCGTCACATGCTTCAGGGTCGTCGATCGGCTCGAGGCCGCCGCCAAATCCACAAATGGCTGAGCACTCGCGGTTCTCTTCTATAGCGATCTGGGGAAAAAGCGATATGCTCAAGAAAATGGGAATAGATCGCACTCGATAGATATATTTCGTCGTGCAATACACGTCGGTGCACGATGCTTCTACTTCGTAAAGCCATGTTGGTGGCTCGGCGGTCGTAAATGTAGATTGCGCGTAAGCTGTTCTGATATTTCGCAATACACTCAAATACCGGCCTCACAGATCGATGCTTTCGCCAGAGCCCATCAGGAGCTTGCACATCGCTGTTGCGCAGCGAGCCCTCGGGCTGCGTCGCTACACGAAGCGTACGCTGCTCGTCATCGCTGACCTGTCGCTGCTGTCCGCGTCGCTTTGGCTCGCATTCACGCTGAGGTACGGAACCTATTTCGTACCCGACAACGTGCCTTTCGGACTGCTGATGTTTTCGGCTCCGGTGTTCGGCGTGCTCGTTCTTGCGCAGACGGGCCTCTACCGGAAGGTGACAAGATATGCCGGCGTCGGGTCGCTGAGTTCGATCGGGGCGGCCCTTATTTTTGCGATCCTGCTCTGGGTTCTCGCGGTCTTTCTCTCCGGCCTGCAAGGCACGCCGCGTGTCGCGACGCTGCTCTACTGGATGTTCGGTACGGCGAGTGTCTGGGGCATCCGACAGATCGCAGGTGCATTTCTCAGGGCTGCATCCGATCCGCAGCTGCAGAACGACGAGCGGCGCAAGCGCCCGGTCCTGATCTATGGAGCAGGACAGGCCGGTGTAAATCTCGCTGCTGCGCTGAAGCGGTCGGAGACCTATGCGCTACGGGGGTTCGTGGAACGGTCGCCGACGATGTGGGGGCAGACAGTCGAGGGGCAACGGGTCTATCGCCCAGAGCGGTTAAGGTCGATCATCGAGCGCGAGGGCATCAAAGAAATACTCGTGGCAACGTCGGCGGCGTCACGCGCGGAGCGGATGTCGATCCTGTCCGAACTCGAAACACTGCCGGTTGTGGTCCGTGTCCTGCCGCATTACGAGGAACTTGCACAAAGCCCTGTCCGCATGAGCGATCTCCGTCCGGTCGGTGCCGACGATCTGCTCGGCCGCGAGCCGGTGCCGCCGCGTACGGAATTGCTCGAGCGCGCCGTTCGAGGAAAGACCGTGATGGTGACAGGGGCCGGGGGCTCGATCGGTTCTGAACTCGTCCGGCAGTTGCTGCGGCTCGGGCCGCGTCGTCTCGTGCTCGTCGATGCGAGCGAGAACGCGCTCTATCGGATCGAAGTCAGTGTCAACCAGATCATGCACGAAGTGAACATCGTGCCCGACGGGGTTTCGACATCGGACTTCTGTGTCGCCGTGCTCGGCTCGGTGCTGCAGCGTGACCTCATGCGGGACACCATCGCAAAGTACGGCGTTCAGACGATCTATCACGCCGCCGCGTACAAGCACGTCCCGATCGTCCAGAAGAACGCGGCGCAGGGGCTCCTGAACAATACTTTCGGTACGAAAGTCCTTGCGGACGTCGCACAGGACGAGGGTGTCGAGAGGTTCGTGCTGGTCTCGACGGACAAGGCCGTGCGGCCGTCCAGCCTGATGGGTGCCAGTAAGCGGCTGGCGGAGATGATCCTGCAGGCGAAGGCGCGGCAGCAGGGACAGAAGACCATCTTCACGATGGTTCGTTTCGGCAACGTTCTCGACAGCTCGGGGTCGGTCGTTCAGGTTTTCCGGGACCAGATCACGGCCGGTGGACCGGTGACGGTTACGCATCCGGACATGATCCGGTATTTCATGTCGATACCGGAGGCGGCATCGCTCGTCATCCAGGCCGGCGCCATGGGCAAGGGCGGCGAGGTGCTGGTGCTCGACATGGGCGAGCCAATGCGGATCGACACCCTGGCGCGGTCGATGATCCGCCTCATGGGGCGGACGGTTCGCGATGCCTTCAATCCGGACGGCGATATCGCGATCGAGTACGTCGGGCTGCGGCCAGGTGAGAAACTCAAGGAAGAATTGCTTCTGGGCACGAATACCGTCGGGACAGAGCACGCGCGCATCTTCATGTCGGAGGAGCCGTGGCTCGAGAGCACGAAGCTCGATCCGTGGCTCGACCGGCTCGAGGAACTCATCGAGACCGACGACATCAACCGGATTCACCTGCTTCTGAGCAGTATCGTCGAGGGTTACCACGTCGGCGGTCGGGTCCAGGCCGAGCAAGAGATGCCTGCCGATCCAGCGGAAGGGCAGCGGCTGCTGCACTAGATTCTCGCGCCGCCGCAGACGGTTGCCGGGGCAGCCGCTGCGGCTGGACCCGGGGTCGATCGGGCGAGCACAGAATGCTGCCATAATTCTGTTGGTTTCGGTCGCGATCTTGCGTCGTCGCCTGCGCGTGCGACGGATATACCCTCTAGCGAACGCACCGGAATTTCATGAAAACAACAGTCGTCACCGTCGCCGGTTTCCTCATGCTGATGGCGGCCACGCCACTGCATGCTCAGGCACCGGCCGCAGCAACCGCGCCGAAGGCCGACGTCACATTGACGGCCGAGGAACTAAAGGAGCGCGAGGCGCGGCACAGCTGCAAGGTCGCCTTGTGCAGTGCATTCTACGCCAAGTCAGCCGTGCCCGGTGATTTGACCTGCGACGTGCTCAAGACATGGCGCAAGGAACAGCTCGACAAGATGATGGCACGGGGCAAGCTCAGCTGGCCGTGGGGGAACGCACGCTGCACGACCAAGCTCAAGTTCGAGCGCGCAAAGCTGCAGAAGGCCATCAGTGAACCGGCCTACGAGGCGACATTCGACACACACAAGATCACGTGCGAACTCGAGCGTGAGAAAGATGTTTACGCCGTGAACGTGGACATGACGCCGAAGGTCACGTTCAAGGACGGGAAGGCCGTCAAGGCGGCACTCAACTGGGGCAAGATCGACGCGCCGCTGTTGGCAAAAAGCGCGCTATGGAGCGCGACGGCGGCGGACAACACGTTCGGCTTCCTGCAGGGAACCGTGGTGGACGACATCAACGACTTCCTCGGATCCAAATGCGAGGAAGTGAAGAGCGAGTGGCAGAAGAAGTAGTCCGGTACTGGTCGCGTATGGCGGACGTGGGGATGCCGGTCTGCTCGCCCGGAGGCGGCGGACATGTTGTGGTGGGTCGTTGCGTCAACGAGTGCGGTCCTCATTGCGGCCGGCGTTTGGCTCATTGCCAAGGATTTCCGGCCGACCGGCCCGAGACCGGTCACATGGCGCGGTCTTGTCGCGCAGAGACGGTCGCTGGGCGAATTCGCAGCCAGACTTCGCGGGATGGCGAATGCGGTCAGCAAGACCGGAACGGTCGACGCACCGAAAGTGTCAGTCCGGTCACAAGGGCCGGCCGTTGCGCGGGTCGAGATCGAGGCGGTGACAACCGTAAATGCTGGTCTGGTCGACAACGTAGCAGGGATGGCTCCGACCCCTGCACCACCGATTGCGAGCGACAGTCCGGCCACGGCTGATCCGCTGTCGACGCCGACTTTTCCGCTTCGGGGGAATGTAGTCCGGCAGCCCTTCCCGCAATCCCGTGGACGAGCTTCGGCGCTCGATCATCTGGTCGAGCTGATCGACGAGCAGCGCTCAGTCGGTCTCGAGCAACGTGTCCATTTCGATCGCGAGCCAAGTCTCGAAGCACGCTGGCGGCAGATAGCGCCACTCGCCGAGGCGATCGTATTCGAACTCAATGCGCGCACAGCGTCCGAGGCGTTCGAGATCGCGAGTGCGGGGGACGCAGGGTGGAGTGCGGGCAATCTGGGATACGGGCATTACCGGCGGCTCAAGGTCGGAGGCGTTTCTGTTGCGTGGCTGCGCATCGAAGTCCGGCGTCACGATCATGTGGCGCTGCTAGTTCGGGCGCACGCACCGGAGCATGCTGCGATGAACGCTTTGTCGCTTCTCGACGCCTGGCCGGTCAGCGAGGATGCACTGCAGCGTGGTCTCGTCGATGCCGTACGCGGCGCGGCCCTGTTCGCGGCGGCACGTCAAAACGCCGGTCAGGCGCGGTCGACTGCCGCGCAGTCGATTCCGCCGGAGCAGGGCGCGGACCTGATCGAGGCTGCGGTCATACTCGTCAATGGCGCATTCGGCGATATTGGTGCCCGGCTGGTGCCACTGCAGGGCGGCACTGGGACGGACGGGCTGTCCGGGCGCGCGTATCGTATCGAGTTCCGTTCGCGACCGGCCGGGCTGCTCGTCGCCAACGAGCGGGACGGACAGATCGAGCTTTCGGTGGGCGTGCGCGATCCCACACTCATCCGGGCGGCGCAGCGCGCAACGCTCGTTCGGGGCAGGACAGGCGTCTACGAACTGGCAGAAGCGATGGCGTCCTGCGTCTGGCCAACGCTGGCCCTCGAAGGCGCGGACAAGATCGTGCAGTGAGCCGCGGCCCTCACTGGGTGAGGGCGTGCCTATCTCTCTTCGAGTTCAGTGCGGAGCAGCTCGAGGGCGAGCCACTGGTCTTCCGCTTCGGCTTGCTTCGCCTTCACGGCCGCAAGTTCGGCGGTGACAGTCTCAAAGCGCGTGCGGTCGCGCGTGTACAGCTCCGGGTCGGCCAGGACCTTTTCGAGGCGGACTGCATCGGCTTCCAGCTTTTCGATCCGCGCAGGAAGTGTTTCGAGGGCGTGCTTTTCCTTGAACGACAGCTTGCGCTTCGTGGCCGGTTCGGTGGCCGTTGCGGCGGGGCGGGACCGTGCCTCCTTCGACGGTTTGTCTGCCGCCTTGCGGGAAGGTGCGAGATCGGTGCCGCGCTGGGCCAGCATGTCGTTGTAGCCGCCGGCGTATTCAATCCACCGGCCGTCGCCCTCGAAGGCGAGTGTGGAGGTGACGACGCGGTCGAGAAAGTCACGATCGTGGCTGACGAGGATGATCGTGCCGTCGAAGGCGGCGAGCATTTCCTGCAGCAGATCGAGTGTTTCGAGATCGAGGTCGTTGGTCGGCTCGTCGAGAACCAGGAGATTGGCCGGCTTCAGAAGCGCACGGGCGAGCATGAGGCGGGCGCGCTCTCCGCCCGAGAGCACACGAACGGGCGTGCGCGCCTGATCGGACTGGAAGAGGAAATCGCGCATGTAGCCCACGACGTGACGAGGCTGGCCGTTGACGATCACCTGATCGCCGCGGCCGCCGGTCAGGGCATCGACAAGCGTCCACTCCGGATCGAGTTCGTCCCGTTTCTGGTCGAGTGTCAGCATTTCGATGTTGGTGCCGAGTCGGACGACACCGGATTCCGGTTCGAGCGCTCCGGTCAACAGTTTGACGAGTGTCGTCTTGCCGGCGCCATTCGGGCCGATGATGCCGAGGCGGTCGCCGCGGTCGATGCGGAGCGACAGGCGGTCGACGATTGGTGGGCCGCCGAAGGATTTGGTGAGGTTTTCGACCTCGATGACGCGCTTGCCGCTGGATTCAGCTTCGGTCGTGGTCATGACCACGTTGCCGGTAACTTCACGAGCGTCGCGGACCTGACGGCGGAGGTCGGCGAGTTCGCGGACGCGGCGGACGTTGCGCTTGCGGCGCGCGGTCACGCCGCCGTGCATCCATTGCTGCTCGCGGGCGATCTTGCGATCAAGTTTATGGCGCTCCAGTTCTTCCTCCTCGAGAACCGTGTCGCGCCAGCCTTCGAAGGCAGCGAAGCCCTGTTCCAGACGACGTGTAATGCCGCGATCGAGCCAGACGGTCGAACGTGACAGCGTTTCGAGAAAGCGGCGGTCGTGGCTGATGACGACGATCGCGGAGCGGAGGCCTGCCAGTTCCTTCTCGAGCCAGAGAATGGCGGGGAGGTCGAGATGGTTGGTCGGCTCGTCGAGCAGCAAAACGTCCGGCTCGCCGGCGAGAGCGCGCGCAATCGCAACACGCCGGGCTTCGCC
>DAOMWV010000115.1:0-9496 GCA_035436725.1 Hyphomicrobiaceae bacterium | reverse complement strand
CCAGGCCCGCGAAGTCGCGCGCTGGCGCACCCAGGATCCGCTCGGCACCTCGCCGGCAGTTCAGTCCGACGCCGATGCCGCCGCCGCGCGACACGAACTCGACGACGACTTCCCCCGCATCGTCCGCTCGCGCCAGCGCTGAGCGGCGAGTGACAGGAAGGACCTCTCGCAGAATGGAAAAGCCCCGCTCTCCGGGGCTTTTCTCTTGTCGATCACAGTGACGAAGCTGACCGAGGGGCCAGGGTCATGAACCTGGAATGTCGAGCTTGCGCGTGAGGTTCTCGAATTCGCGCCTCAGCTCCTCGTTGCGGAAGATCTGCTCGAACGTCGGCGCTTCCAGCTTCTGCAGCGCCTCGAACGACTGCGTCGAGTTCTTCATCAGATTGCGCAGCTGGTAGCTGGCTTCGACCGTCTCGTAGGTATTGTCGGCGATCTTGAGATCGTGCGTCGCCCGCGCCCGCGCCCGTGCGATCTGTTCGCGCTGCTGCAACAGATAGCGCCGGTAACCCTTGGCGGCCTCTTCGGCCAGCCGTTGGCTTTCCCGGTTCCCCTCGAGCACCCGCTTCTGGTCGGGTCGGTTCTCCGCCTTCAGAAGCTCCGCCGTCCGCGCCCGCGCCGCCGCGATATCCTTGGTGATGGCGTCGAGCTTCGGCATGTACTGCGTGTCGATTTTGCCGAGCGCCATGTCCTGCGCATGTACGAGCATGGCGAACAGCGCCGCATGCATGGCAAAGTACTTCCGCGCCGCGCCGACGTTCTCGCCCGTCTGCGCCATCAGCTTTCCGAGTTGCGCATCGATAGCTTTCGCCGAGTTGAACACCGCCACGAGCTTCACGAGATCGCCCGACAGCACGCCGTCGAGCAGCAGGTCGATCTGCTCCGGCTTCAGTTGCACGCCGCTCTTCTGAAGCGCCTCCGCGATCTCCGTCTTGGTCGTCTTGATCGCTTCCTTGTTGAGATCGATCTTGCGTCTGGCCTCTTCGATATTCTTGCCGAGGCTGTCCACCGTGTCGGTGATCACGCCGGGCAGAACGCCGTCCTTCGGAGCCGTGAGCTGCTTCTCGCGCAGCTTCACGATCTGGTCGTCGAGATCGCGGATGTTCTTCCTGAGGCTGTCGATCTTTTTCTGCAGATCGACGACGGGCACGTCCGTGACGACGCCGAGCGCGCTGTCGAGCAGGTCCTTGATCTTGCGCTCGCGATCCTCGCGTGTCTCGATCCAGGGCAGCGGTATGAGGCTGTCGTCCTTCGACGGCAGTTTCCGCGCCTCGCCACGATTCCGGGCGGCATCCTGCAGGATCGCGTCCACGGCACGCATGAGCTTCTGCGCTTGCTCGAAGCCGGCGTCTCCCTCGCGCGCATCCTTGCGTTCGAGTGCCGGCGTCCTGTCGGTGCCGCTTCCCGTGCTTTGCTGGATGATGTCGCCGATGCGGTCGCGGTTGGCCGCTTGCGCCAGTGCCGACGTGGTCGAGCCGACTGCCACGAGGCCGATCGCAAAAACCGCATGAACGCTCGCACGCCTCGACATTTGACTTCTCCCGACGCTGACGGTCGCGATCAGAACTCGTTGATTTGGGCTTTTCGATGAAGCCCTTGCCGGCCGCCGGCGCTTGTGCCGGCCCGGAGAATAGTCACATCGGCGACGCGACGGTCGAATACAAGTGTGTCAGTGCCGTTGCAGCACGGCGACGAGCGCTTTGACCGATCCGTTGTTCTGCGCCACGTAGTCCTCGAAAAGTTTCTTGAGGAATGGGCTGACCCAGAGACCGACCACCTGCGCGTCGCGGACCCGATAGCTGGTGCCGAACTTCGACAGGAGCCAGGCGACCTGGTAGCTGGTTCCGTTCTTGAGCGTGATGGTCGAATCCACCGTGATCCCATACCGCGCCTTCCGCGCTTCGGGAGCGAATTTAACGTCCGCGACCGGATACTTCGGCGCCTCGTTCGCCGCATACCGGCCGATGAAGCGCGTCATGCCGGTGATGTATGGCGTCTTGTCCTGCGCATCGAGCCGCGGCCGGTAATCGCCGAGCGCGAACAAACCGATGTTCGTCGTGTCCGCGTACCGCGCCACGACGGCCTGCATTGCCGACGGGCTCTGCGTCCGGGCCGCAGCCAGGGTTTCCCGGGCGAAGCGGTTCATGAATTCGACGGCCGGGTCCGCAGCCACAGCCGGAAGGGCCGACGCGAATGCTGCCGTTGCGATCGCCACGGCGGCCACGAACCTGCGTACACCGCGTCCGGCGGTCGAAGCGATTGCGGTCATTACCGATCCTGTCGTCATCGTCTCAAACCCGTCTCGTGCCGCAGCATTCCGTTCCAGATCCTGCCTCGGTCGCCGATAGCGCCCCGATTTACTTGCCTGCTTCGCGCCGTCGCGTCCAGATCACAGGAGCCACGCCGCCATTTCCAACGTGACCTATGACCCGTTCGTTATCCCGTTAGGAGCCTCGCTGTCGCGCCCCGCCGTGACCGGATAGCCGTCCGTCGACACGAAGTAAGGCTTGATGTCCAGCACCGGCGTTCCGTCGAACCAGTCGAGCGCATCGAGCCGTATCACACCTGTCGTCACATCTAACGCCTCGATTCTGGCAATACTTAGCGCGATCGGGTTGGGGCGGACCGGGCTCCGGAGCGCAAACACACCGCGCGGGGCATCGAGATGCGACGGCTGCTGCAGCAGGGGCACCGGATCGCGCCGCGGCCCGAACCACCCTACCAGCAGCACCCAGTCCTGAGGCTTCAGCCCCTCGAGCCCGGCGCGATAGCTCGCCGCCATTTGCAATTCGGCGCCCCGGCCGCTTTCCCGCGCCCGGGCCATGTTCTTGGGACAGTTGCCGCGCGACCACGGCGTCCGGGCTTCCCCGACCACGACCAGGTCACCATTCGGGAATGCGTTCGTCATCGTCTCGATCATTGCACCATCGTAAACGAGCGTCGTTAACACACTGGAAAGGGTATCGATAAAATTCGACTGATCGAACCCGGCGATCGCTCCGACGGAGGCTCCACCGGCCGTGATGATTCGGCTTGACACATAAAGATATGTTTATATGATGCGACAACTTGAGTATCAGGGTCGCCATGCTTTCCTCCCGAGATCTGGTAACGGCTTTGAAGGCCGCCGCAGAGCCGACGCGGTTGCGTATTCTGGCACTGCTTGCGCTTGGCGAACTCAATGTGAAGGACCTGACCCGAATTCTGGGTCAGAGCCAGCCCCGGATCAGCCGCCACCTGAAGCTCCTCGCCGAAGCCGGTCTCGTCGAACGCGCCCGCGAAGGCAGCTGGGTCTATTTCCGCCTGCCCGAGGCCGCCCCGGTCCTCGAAACCAAGTCCATGGGCGACACCCCGCCATGGGCGCCCGAAGCTGCGACCGGCGGCCAGATGATCCATCGCCTTCTCGACGTGATGGATCAGGACGATCCCGTTCTCTTGCGCGATCGCCAGCGCGCCGAAGCGGTCCGGCGCGAACGCGAGGAAAGCGCCCAGGCCTACTTCCAGTCCCAGGCCGCCGACTGGGATCGCATTCGTGCCCTCCACGTCGAGGAGGCGAAAGTCGAGCGCGCCATGGTCGATGCGCTCGGTGATGGTCCGTTCGATCTGCTCGTCGATCTCGGCACCGGCACGGGTCGTACGCTCGAACTGTTCTCCGGCCATTACCGGCGCGGGCTCGGTCTCGATCTCAATCACGAGATGCTCGCCTACGCGCGCGCCAAGCTCGATCGCGCCGGCATCCACCACGCTCAGGTGCGCCTCGGTGATGTCTACTCCGTCGCCCTTCCAGACGCCTGCGCCGACGCGGTCGTGATCCATCAGATGCTGCACTTCCTGTCCGATCCGGCACGCGCCGTGGCGGAAGCCGCACGCCTCGTAGCACCCGGCGGCCGGCTTCTCGTCGTCGACTTCGCGCCACACGAACTCGAATTCCTGCGCGAGAACTACGCCCATGAACGACTCGGCTTTGCCCGGGCGACGATCTCGCAGTGGCTCGAGGAGGCCGGCCTCGACGTCGTCGAGACGCACGATCTCGCCCCCGACCGCAGCGCGACGGGCGACCGCCTGACCGTTTCTCTCTGGCTGGCCCGGCACCCCGGCCAGTCACGACGCCCCGCCGCGGCAACCGCGACCGGTGTGCTCGAAAGGATGGAGTAAAGCCATGAATTCAAACACGCCCCGCAAGAGCCGCCTGCTCGGGTCCGGAGAGATCGACGTCTCCTTCGAATTCTTCCCGCCAAAGACGGACAAGATGGAAGAGGCGCTGTGGCACGCCATCCGCCGCCTCGAACCGCTCGATCCCTCGTTCGTGTCCGTGACCTATGGGGCGGGCGGGACGACGCGTGAGCGCACTCACACGACTGTCGCGCGCATCGTTCGGGACACGTCGCTGAAGCCCGCAGCCCATCTCACCTGCGTCGGTGCCACGCGCGAAGAAGTCGATGCCGTCGTGCGCGATTACTGGTCCGCTGGCGTTCGCCACATCGTTGCCCTTCGCGGTGATCCGCCTGCCGGCGTCGGCACGCGCTACACGCCCCATCCGGGTGGCTACGCGACGACGGCAGATCTCATCGCCGGCATCAAGCGCATCGGCAACTTCGCCATCTCCGTCGGTGGCTACCCCGAGATGCATCCCGAAAGCGCCTCGCTGCAGGCCGATATCGAACACCTGAAAGCGAAGGTCGACGCTGGCGCCGATCGCATCATCACGCAGTTCTTCTTCGACAACGCGCATTTCCTGCGCTTCGTCGAACGCTGCCGTGCTGCAGGCATCTGGGTGCCGATCCTTCCGGGCATCGTCCCGATACATAACTTCAAGCAGGTCGCGTCTTTCGCTGGCAAGACCGGCGCGACCGTGCCCGCCTGGTTGGCGCACAAGTTCGAGGGGCTCGAAGACGACCTCCCCACCCAGCATCTCGTCGCCGCCGCCGTCGCCGCCGAACAGGTTGCCGATCTGGTCGACGAAGGCGTCCGCACCTTCCACTTCTACACGCTGAACCGCGCCGATCTCGTCTTCGCCATCTGTCATCTCCTCGGCCTCCGCGCGAAGCCCGTCGAACTCAAGAAAGCCGCCAACGCATGAGCACGCGCACCGAACGAATTGCCGCTCTCCATGAGGCCGCGCGCGAACGCATCCTCATCATCGACGGCGCCATGGGCACCATGATCCAGCGCCACAAGCTGGACGAGGCCGGCTATCGCGGCGCGCGCTTCAAGGACTGGAAGCAGGACGTGAAGGGCAACAACGATCTTCTCGTGCTGACCCAGCCCGACATCATCCGCGACATCCATGCCCAATACATCGCGGCCGGTGCGGACCTGATCGAGACCAACACGTTCAACGCCCAGACCATCTCCATGGCCGACTACGGCATGGAAGAACTGGCCGCCGAGATCAACTTCGAGGCGGCGAAACTCGCCCGCCAGGCTGCCGACGCGGCTGAAAAGAAAGACGGTAAGCCGCGCTGGGTCGCCGGTGCCGTCGGCCCGACAAACCGGACCGCGTCGATCTCGCCGGATGTGAACAATCCCGGCTTCCGCAACGTCTCGTTCGACGAACTGCGCGTCGCCTACCTCGAGCAGGTGAAGGCGCTGATCGAAGGCGGCTCAGACACGATCCTGATCGAGACCGTGTTCGACACGCTGAACGCCAAGGCCGCTGGCGTCGCCACGCTCGAAGCCTTCGACGCGCTCGGCGTCGAACTTCCGATCATGATCTCGGGCACCATCACCGATCGCTCTGGCCGCACACTCTCCGGCCAGACAGCGACCGCGTTCTGGTATTCGCTGCGCCATCTGAGGCCGTTTTCCATCGGTCTCAACTGCGCGCTCGGTGCTGAACTGATGCGGCCCTACATCGCAGAGATCGCCAAGGTCGCCGACACCCTCGTTTCCGCCTATCCGAACGCCGGCCTGCCGAACGCGATGGGCGAATATGACGAAACTCCTCACGACATGGCGTGCCAGATCGAGCCGTGGGCCAAGGACGGACTCGTCAATATCGTCGGCGGCTGCTGCGGTTCGACGCCCGATCACATCGCCCACGTCCGCCAACACGTCATGAAATATCCGCCGCGCAAGCCGCCCCACATCGAACCCAAAATGCGCCTCTCCGGCCTCGAAGCCTTCGTCGCGGGGTGAGAACGAAATCGGCCGACCCTGTCGACAGCGCCAACGAAGTCTCACTGCCTTTCCTTCTCCCTTTGGGGAGAAGGTCCGCGAAGCGGGGATGAGGGGGCCTTCACTTCCGTTCCAAATGCATTCGACGACATTGAGAGTATCGGAAAGAATATGACCACGGCATCAGGCGCAGCATTCATCAACGTCGGCGAGCGCACCAACGTCACGGGCTCCGCGAAGTTCCGCAAGCTCATCGAGCAGGGCGACTACGCGACCGCACTTTCCGTCGCCCGCCAGCAGGTGGAAGCCGGCGCGCAGATCATCGACGTCAACATGGACGAAGGCCTGCTCGACTCGGAAAAGGCCATGGTCACGTTCCTCAACATGATCGCCTCCGAGCCCGATATAAGCCGCGTGCCCGTGATGATCGACAGCTCCAAGTGGAACGTGATCGAAGCCGGCCTCAAGTGCGTGCAGGGCAAGGCCATCGTCAACTCCATCTCCATGAAGGAAGGCGAGGCGCAGTTCCTCGAGCAGGCGAAGAAGTGCCTGCGCTACGGCGCCGCCGTCGTCGTTATGGCCTTCGATGAAAAGGGCCAGGCCGACACGAAAGACCGCAAGGTCGAAATCTGCGATCGCGCTTACAAGCTGCTCACCGAAAAGATCGGCTTCCCGCCCGAAGATATAATCTTCGATCCAAACATTTTCGCTGTTGCGACGGGCATCGAGGAGCACAACAATTACGGTGTCGACTTCATCGAGGCCACGCGCGAGATCAAGCGCCGCTTCCCGCTCGTCCACATCTCGGGCGGCGTGTCGAACCTGTCGTTCTCTTTCCGCGGCAACGAACCCGTCCGCGAAGCCATGCACTCGGTCTTCCTCTATCACGCCATCAAGGCCGGCATGGACATGGGGATCGTCAACGCCGGCCAGCTCGCAGTCTACGACGACATCCCCGCCGACCTCCGCGACCTCATCGAAGATGTCGTCCTGAATCGCCGCCCCGATGCGACCGATCGCCTCCTCGAAGCCGCCACCCGCTTCAAGGGCGAGAAAGGCGCGAAGAAGGAGGTCGATCTCAAATGGCGCGATACGTCCGTCGAGGAGCGCCTGAAACACGCCCTGGTCCACGGCATTACCGATTTCATCGAGGCAGATACAGAAGAAGCCCGCCAGAAATATCCCCGCCCGCTGAACGTCATCGAAGGCCCGCTGATGGACGGCATGAACGTCGTCGGTGACCTCTTCGGCTCCGGCAAGATGTTCCTGCCCCAGGTCGTCAAGTCCGCGCGCGTCATGAAGCAGTCCGTCGCCTACCTCCAGCCCTTCATCGAGCAGGAGAAGAAGGAACTCGGCCTCGAAAACGCGCCGTCTGCCGGCAAGGTCGTCATGGCAACGGTGAAAGGCGACGTTCACGACATCGGCAAGAACATCGTCGGCGTCGTCCTCCAGTGCAACAACTACGAGGTCATCGACCTCGGCGTCATGGTACCCGCCCAGAAGATCCTCGACACAGCGAAGAAGGAGAAGGCCGACATCATCGGTCTCTCCGGTCTCATCACGCCGTCGCTCGACGAGATGTGCTACGTCGCCGCCGAAATGGAGCGCCAGGGGCTCGATCTGCCGCTGCTGATCGGCGGCGCCACGACCAGCCGCGTCCACACCGCAGTGAAGATCGCCCCCAACTACGACAAGGGCCAGGCCATCTACGTGACGGATGCGAGCCGCGCTGTCGGCGTCGTCTCGAACCTGCTCTCTGAAACCGAGAAGAAGCCCTATCTCGCCTCCATCGTCACCGAATACGCCGACATCCGCGAGAAGCACGCCCGCGGCGAAGACAAGAAAAAGCGCATCACGCTCGAAGCCGCGCGCGCCAACAGGTTCAAGATCGACTGGACCGCCGAAACGCCGCCGCGCCCGTCGTTCACGGGCACGAAAGTCTTCGAAAGCTACGACCTCTCGAAACTTGTGGGCACCATCGACTGGTCGCCGTTCTTCTCGACCTGGGAGCTGCGCGGCCGCTATCCCGCGATCCTGACCGACAACGTCATCGGCCCAGAAGCCACGAAATTGTTTGCCGATGCCCAGGAGATGCTTGGGCGCATGGTCCGCGAGAAGTGGCTGACCGCCAACGCCGTCGTCGGCTTCTGGCCGGCCAACGCGATCGGCGACGACATCGAACTCTACACCGGCGATGATCGCAAGTCTCGCCTCGCCGTCCTTCATACGTTGCGCCAGCAAATTCCCCGCGACACACCCGGCCCGAGTGGCCGAGAGCGCGCCAATACGGCACTCGCCGACTTCATCGCCCCGAAAGAGACCGGCCTCCCCGACTGGATCGGCGCCTTTGCCGTCACCACCGGCATCGGGGAAGAAGAAGCCCTGGAGAAGTACCTGAAGAAGACCGACGACTACGGCCGCATCATGCTGAAGGCCCTCGCCGATCGCCTCGCCGAAAGCCTTGCAGAACACATGCACATGCGCGTCCGCCGCGAATTCTGGGGCTATGCTGCCGCCGAGGCGCTCTCGAACGACGAACTCATCCAGGAGAAGTATCGCGGCATCCGCCCCGCACCGGGTTATCCCGCACAACCCGACCATACCGAGAAAGGCACGCTCTTCCGCCTCCTCGATGCCGAGGCGAAGGTCGGCATTTCGCTCACCGAGAGCTACGCCATGTGGCCCGGCGCCTCTGTTTCCGGCCTCTACTTCGCCAACCCTGCAGCGCATTACTTTGGCGTGGCCAAGGTCGAGCGTGACCAGGTCGAGGATTACGCCCGTCGCAAGGGCTGGTCTGTCGCCGAGGCCGAGCGCTGGCTCTCGCCGATCCTCAATTACGATCCGAAGTCGATTGCTGCGAAAGCCGCGTGAGGACCGAGAGCGCCATGGACGCAATTCTAGCCTTCATCGACCGGACGCCATTGGTGGTGTTCGTCCTGCTTGCGGCATTTCTCGGTTTCGCTCCGTTCTATCCGGAGCCACACATATGGGAAAAGCTCAAGATGCTGGCGGCCGGCACGTTGCGCAAACCGATCGACATCTTCGATCTCCTCTGGCACGTCTGGCCATTCGGATTGCTGGCGCTGAAGCTCTGGCGCGGCAACCCGATGCCACCGGTCTGACGTCGCGACGTCGGCGGGTCGCGAGTCGTGATCTGGAGCAGACATGCTGCGTGAAATCTACCTCCGGCCCCTTGGCCTTTTCCCGGCAAATGTCGCCGCTGCGGCGCGTGAGATGCGGGGTGGCCTGCCGCTCGCCGACGGTTGGCTCGACTTCACCGCCCTCGAAGTGATCGAGAGAAATGGCGCGCGCGTCGATCGCTACGTCACCGGGCTCGGAGATTTCCTCGAACGCGATTGGGGTCGTCGCACATTGCAGGCCG
>DAOMWV010000114.1:0-9592 GCA_035436725.1 Hyphomicrobiaceae bacterium | reverse complement strand
CGGGCGAGATCATCGAGACGCCGATCATCTCGAACTTCAAGGAAGGCCTCTCGGTGCTCGAGTACTTCAACTCGACGCACGGCGCACGAAAGGGCCTCGCCGATACCGCTCTCAAGACCGCCAACTCGGGTTACCTGACGCGCCGTCTCGTCGACGTCGCCCAGGACTGCATCATCAACTCCGAGGATTGCGGCACCGATGCGGGCATCAATGTCCAGGCCGTCGTCGACGCCGGCCAGGTTATCGTCAAGCTCGGTGATCGTGTGCTCGGCCGCACCGCGCAGGAAGACGTGACCAATCCGGTCACGAAGGAAGTCATCGTCCCGCGCGGCGAACTGATCGAGGAGCGTCACGCGGCAGCTATCGAGGCAGCCCAGATACAGGACGTGCGCATCCGCTCGGTCCTGACCTGCGAAGCGACCGACGGCACCTGCGCCAAGTGCTACGGCCGCGACCTCGCACGCGGCACGCCGGTCAACATCGGTGAGGCCGTCGGCGTCATCGCGGCGCAGTCGATCGGTGAACCGGGCACGCAGTTGACGATGCGCACGTTCCACATCGGCGGCATCGCCCAGACGGTCGATCAGTCGTTCGTCGAAAGCAACTTCAACGGCACGATCAAGCTCCGCAACCGCAACCTGGCCAAGAACAGCCAGGGGCACCTGATTGCCACCGGTCGCAACATGCAGATCGTCATCGTCGACCAGGCCGGCAAGGAACTCGCCGTCCAGAAGGTCGTTTACGGTGCGCGCCTGCACGTCGACGAAGGCGACACCGTCAAGCGCGGCATGCGCCTCGCCCAGTGGGATCCCTACACGCGTCCGATCCTGACCGAAGCCGACGGCGTCGTCGAGTTCGAGGACCTTGTCGAGGGCATCTCGGTCAAGGAACAGAACGACGAGGTGAAGGGCACCACCAGCCGCGTCATCATCGACTGGCGCGCCACCCCGCGCGGCTCCGATCTGAAGCCGGCGCTGCTCGTCAAGGACTCGAAGGGCGGCAAGACCGTGAAGGTCGCGCGCGGCGTCGACGCGCGCTACCTCCTCTCGGTCGAATCCGTTCTCTCGGTCGAGCCGGGCGCCAAGGTCAAGGCCGGTGACGTCCTTGCCCGCGTTCCGACTGCGTCCGCGAAAACCGGCGACATCACCGGCGGTCTGCCGCGCGTGGCCGAACTGTTCGAAGCACGTCGTCCGAAGGATCACGCGATCATCGCGGAAATCTCCGGCACGATCGAGTTCGGCAAGGACTACAAGAACAAGCAGCGCATCTCGATCCGTCCCGACGACGAGAGCCTGCCGCCGATCGAATACCTCGTACCGCGCGGTCGTGGTCTTGCCGTCCAGCACGGTGATCGCGTCGAAAAGGGTGACTTCGTCATCGACGGCCACCCCGCTCCCCACGACATCCTTGCCATCAAGGGCGTCGAGGAACTGGCGAACTATCTCATCAACGAAATCCAGGACGTCTATCGTCTGCAGGGCGTGACCATCAACGACAAGCATATCGAGGTCATCGTCCGTCAGATGCTCCAGAAGATGGAGGTCGAGGATCCCGGCGAGACCGATTACCTGAAAGGCGAGCAGATCGATCGGCTCGAGTTCGCAGAGAAGAACCTCGCTTTCGAAAAGGCCGGCAAGCGGCCGGCGACGGCGAAGCCGGTCCTGCTCGGCATCACCAAGGCATCGTTGCAGACCCGTTCGTTCATCTCGGCGGCCTCGTTCCAGGAAACGACGCGCGTCCTCACCGAAGCCGCCGTCAACGGCAAGGTCGATACGCTCGAAGGCCTGAAGGAGAACGTGATCGTCGGCCGACTGATCCCGGCCGGCACGGGCGGCATGCTGCGCCGCCTGCGCAAGATTGCCCAGACACGCGACGAACTGATCGCCAAGCAGAACGCCAAGGCGGAAGGCGATCGCGCGCTGAACCCGCTCCCGTCAGGCGAAGGCGTGGCAGCCCGCCGTCGCCGTCGGCCGGAGTCGGGCGGCAGCGAGAACGCTGCCGAATAACGGCGCGTTTCCCGACGAGCGAGACGACAGAAATGAAAGCCGGCCCCTCGCGGGGCCGGTTCCTTATTTTGGAAGTGCTGACGAGAGAGCGACTATGGCCGTGGTGGCCCGTCCGCGGCCGTGCCTTCGAGAAACGCACGAAAACGCGGGTAGCAGATCGAATTGAAATCGAACCGCTCGACGATCGTCTGGCGTGCGGCTGCCCCGATCGGAGCATGCGCCGCCGGATCGGCGAGCACACGCGCGATCGTGCGCGCCAGACCAGCCGGATCGAAGAAATCGACCAGCAATCCGTCGCGTCCCGGTGTTATGAACTGCCGTACCGGCGCGACATCGGAGGCAATGACGACTTTTTCGAGCGCCATCGCCTCGAGCATCGACCACGACACGACGAACGGCACTGTGAGATAGACGTGCGCGCTGGCGAGCCGCAGGAGATCGCAGAGTTTTCCGTAGGGAATCTGCCCGGCAAACTGTACGCGCGGCCAGTCGACACGGTCGAACACCTCCCGCGTCAGCTTCTGCCGGAACGTGTCGCCGCCGCCGAGCGAGCGCCCGTACGACACGTCGTCACCGCCGACGATCACGACCCGCGCGTTTGGCCGCGCCTTGAGAAGATCAGGCAGTGCGCGCATGAAAGTATGGAAACCGCGCGTCGGTTCGAGATTGCGTGCGATGTACGTGACGATTTCCTCGCCCCGGCGATAGGTGAAATCCCCGATCGTCACTTCGAGCGCTGACGTATGGTCGGGTATGAGGCGATCGGCGCGGATACCCTCGTGCAGCACGTCGATCTTGTCGTGGAAGAGCGCGGGGTAGGTGTCCTTCTGCCACTGCGACGCCGTGAAGCCGCGTGTCGTCCTGACGAGGCTCAGGTAGTTCATGGCATTGCGCGCATGCAGCAGCGACGCCGTATCCGGTGCTTCGGGAAACTCAGTATCGAAGCCGACGCTGCCGCCCTTCGGGATGAAGTAATATTCGAAGTACCCGGCCACTGGCACGTCTGGCCAGACGTCGGCGAGAAACATCATCTCACCCCAACCGATATGACCGACGATCAGATCCGGCTTGTAGCCGCGCTGTGACAGGACGCGTGCCGCACGCAGCACGCTGTTGCCGTTGACGCAGTTCGTCTCAAACCAGCGCGAGAACCGATAGGCGTCCTTGGCTACGTCGCGCTCTGGTTTGTAGATCAGCACCTGATGATCGCGCGGAGCGGTCTGGATACGCCGCTGGGTGAGGAACGTGATCTTGTGCCCATCGGCGGCGAGCCGTGGAAGGCTCTCGCGGAACTGGCCGGGATAATTCTGGTGGACGAAGAAGATGTTCATGCGAACTCGCGTTTCCGGCCGACGAGGTGGAAGTTATCTCTGGCCATCCCACTTCGCGATCTGGTCGACCGTGAGGCCTCCCATCCGCGCATGCGGCCGTCCGCCGTGCGCCATCGCAAGGACGAAAACGATTTCGTCCGGCCGGGGACCATCCGCCATCGACATCGTAATCGCATCGAAGTGCGAGCGCACGTAGCAGGCGTCCTTGTGATGCAGCGGCACGTCCAGCGTCGTCCCGAACCCGCCCATCTTGACTGTGCTCGGCACTATGGCGAGCGCTTTGCCGAGCACGTCGCGCATCGCATACCCGCCCGGAACATGCCAAAGCGCGGAATGTTCGATTTCGCCGGCCGATCCGACGATCGCGCCCTTGCCGTAGGCGTCCACCGCCGCTGCGCCTCCGAGCAGCGCCGAAAGCCGCCGGCTGAGATCGACGCCGAGAGTTTTGAGCGCCTCGATCGAGGGATCGAGCGAGTCTGCGAAGGCGCCGGCATAGGGGTTGCTCACGGCTGCTGCGATCCAGCCCTTCAGGGTCGGCGTCGCTCGCCGCGGCCCGCCGTCATGCCAGGTCTCTTCGACCCCGTGCACGATTTTCCTGACGCGAAGTTCCATGGTCCTGCCCCGAAAAGTGTGATCGCTTGCTCTGCCGACGATCATACCGCGAATGCCCGCAGCCACCACCCCCACACCGCAGGGGCCGTTACTTCGCCCGGCCTGCGGCCTTGGCCACCTCGATCTGTGCCACCGGACGGCCGACGACCCGCGTGCCACCTTGAAGCATGAGGACCGCCCCAGCGATGAGCCCGTCGCTCAGGTACCGCTCCGCCCGCGCGAGTCCCGCGTCCAGTGCCGCATCGATCTCGGCCTGCGAGAGTTTGCCGACCTTCGTCGTGACCGGCATCGAGCCGAGATCGGTATCCGGATCGAGCTTGTTCGCGGGCTTGCGCGTCACCGCCTTGCTGTCGACGTCGACCGCGTTCGCGACAAGGGTGGCAGCGACGTCGGCTGCGGCCGCCGTTTTCGCGAGGACCGTGACACTGTCCGCGATCCCGAGTGAAAATGATTTGCCGTGCGACCCTGACGTTGCGATGCCGCCGATGTCGTGCGCATGTTCGATCGAAATCGTGCCGTTGATCGACGGCTTCTGCCCGGCGCTGAAGTCCCCCGCCACGCCGAACTTGAGCGACTGCCCTTCTTCGAGATGAAGCGCGATGTCGCCGCCGTCGTTGACATACGCCTTCTCGATGGGACCGGCAGCACGAAGGATCCTGAGAACTTCATCGGCGACCGCGCCCGCCACCGCCGCCATTGGCGTGACGTAGACGTCTGCGAACGGCAGGGCGGCATCGACCATCGACTGCGCGACCTTGCCGTCGACCGAAATTCGCTTCTTGAGTGGCGTGCGCAACGTCGGCAGCACGTCGGTCAGTTCGAGCAGGATCTTGGGAAAGTGCCGCGTCACCAGGCGATGCGCCTGCCGCACGACCGCGTCGTCGGCCCAGACCTTGAGCACGATCGCGATCGGTCCATGCCGGAGATGCAACCGCTCACCGGGCAACCGATTGATAGATGGCTTGTCCCACATCATCCACTCCGCAACCGTTGCGTAGTGGCGCGACGTTACCCGATTCGCGACAGCAACTCGGTCAGCGACTTTGCTTCGTCGGGGCTGAGCGCCTTGAGGGTCTTCCTCGTGACCTGTGCGGCCACCACCTTCATTTCAGCGATCTTGCGTTGTCCATCCGGGGTGAGTTCGATCATCGTCAGCCGCGCGTCGCCTGGCGTGGAGCGCAGTTGCACGAGCCCCTGCCGGACGAGGCGCCCGACCACGCCGAGGATCGTCGACGGGTCCATCGCCGTCAGACGTCCGAGATGGTTCTGCGAAATCGGCCCCTCGTCTTCGATCTTCACGAGCGCGGCAAACTGCGTTGGCGTAACGTCAAACTGCCCCATCAGGTCATTGAAGATCGTCGTCGCGCGCTGATGCGCCCTGCGCAGCTGAAAGCCGACCTGGTCTTCGAGTACGTAATCGCCCGGCTGGCGGACGCGCGGAGGGCGCGTCGCTTCGACTAGTGGAGCGGTGATCTCGACGCGGGGAGCGAGCGTCGCCGCCGTCTGCGCGCTCTGCGGCTTTGCAACGGCCTGGATTTGCGTTCGCGAGCCGTTGGTGGCAGGCTTGGTGATTGTCACCTGCTGCTGGGTCGGACTCGTTGCGGGAGACGCGCTTTCCGCCGCTTTGATCGGCGGCGCGGCGGCTGGTGGCGCGGCTTTCGCAGTCACGGCCTTTACACTGGCAGGCGCGGTGCTCGTGATTGCCGCGTTGGCCGCAGCGGGCTTCTTCGTGGGCTTCGCCGCAGCGGTTGGCTTCGGCGTCGTCGCAACCTGAGATTTTTCTGGCGCGGCTTTTCCTGTCGCGGCCTTGGCGGTCGAGACGGATTGCTTGCCAGCGGGCTTCTGTACAACCGGTTTCGGCAACGCAGTCTTGGCTGCAGCAGCTTTCGCCGGCGCGGTCGCACGCGGCACCACCGCCGGCTTCACCGGCGGCTTGGATTTGCCATTCATCGACTGTCGGCGCTCAGTGGCCATGGATTTCTCTCCTGCCAGGCTTCGACGCGCGCACTTTCTCCGACGACGCGCAGGACATCCTCGATCGAGACGATGTCTTGTGCATGGCCGCCGAGCGCCAGATATGCGGCACGCGGCAGAGTGAACTCGATAGGCGCGACGATCGCCGGTGTGGGCACGTAACCAAAGGAATTCTTTGGCATTCTAGCCACATCTGCGAGAATTGTAATACCTCCTCCGGGCCAAACGTAAACCGGCGCTCCCGCCATGGTTACCTGCGTCTCCCCCGACGCCACCGAACGGGTCAACAGCACCGGATTTTCGGTCACACCGGCCCTGAGCGAGCCACCCGCGCCGGCCATGAAGAGAACGGTCGCACGCGAAGGTTCGCAATTTTCCCCTATCCGCAGCACGACTTTACGCACGTCCGGCGGCATTTCCGCTGGCTGCGGCCGCAAGGCCTCGTCGAGGACGCAGTAAAGTGCATCCTCCCCCGTCGTCGAGACGAGTAGGAGACGCAACCCGGGCCGCGCGACGGCCGGATCGATTTTTTGAATGATGCTCAGTGGGTCGGTGATATCGGTGCCACCCCATCCGAGGCCGGGTTCCGCCACCTTGAAGTAGCGCCCCGGCGTCGATTTCCGCCCCCTGATCCGGATGCCGGATGGCGGCATGCCCAGCACTTTTCCAGCCTGATGCTCCGTCAGCACTCCCGTTATGTGGTCGTCGACCACGATCACCTCGTCGACGTGCCCGACCCACTGCTGTGCGAATATGCCGATCGTCGCCGACCCGCACCCGACCCGCATGCGCTTCTCTTCGTTCCCGTCGACGATCGGAGCCTTGCCGTTCTCGACGACGACTTCGTGCCCGCCATCGATACGGAGCGTGACCGCTTCCCCGTTCGAGAGCTTCATCAGCGTCTCACAGGTGACATTGCCCTCTTTCTTGCTGCCGCCCGTGAGATGCCGCACGCCACCGAGCGACAGCATCTGCGATCCATACTCCGCGGTCGTCACATGCCCGACCGGCTCGCCATCGACCCGCACGAGAGCCGTCTCCGGTCCGAGGTGCCGGTCCGTATCGATCTTCACCTTCACGCCGCAATAGCTGAAGATGCCCTCCGTCACGACGGTCACGGTATCGACGCCGTCGTGCTGCGCCTCGACGATGAACGGGGCAGGCTTGTAGTCCGGATACGTCGTGCCGGAGCCGACTCCGGTGACGAATGTGCGTGACGGATCGAGCATCGACCCGTTCCAGTTGCTGCCCTCGAACGCTACGAGGGGCTTGTCTTTGGCAATCGCACGATCGAGGAGCACGAGCGGATCGACGCGGACGAGCACGCCGTCCTTGTTGGCGTAACGGTCGCACGCGCCGGCGCGGCCGTTCCTGATCCGGCACAGCACCGGACAGGCGTCACAGCGGATGATGCCGTCCTCCTCCGCCTGACCGAACTGTCTCGAACGCGCTTCGAGCGAGAGTTTGTCGTGACCTCGGCTCATGCCGGTGACCTCCTGGCCTGCAGGGCCTCCCACAACCTGTGGGGCAGCACGGGAACGCGACGAACGGAGACGCCGGTCGCGTGGCGGATCGCGCCGAGGATGGCCGGCGCGGTTGCAATGAGTGCGGGCTCGCCGACGCCCTTCGCGCCATACGGGCCCTCGGGGTCCGGATCCTCGACGATGTAGGTCGTGATGGGCGGAATATCGCCCGCGGAAGGGATCAGGTAATCGTGCAGGTTCTCGGTGCGGCCGGGAATGTATTCCTCCATCAGCGCGAGCCCGAGGCCCTGCGCGATGCCGCCGTGGATCTGCCCTTCGACCAGCGTCGGATTGATCGCGCGCCCCACGTCATGGGCGGCGTGGATGTGCCGAACCTTCGTCGTACCGAGCGCGGTATCGACCTCGACCTCGGCGATCTGCGCCGCAAACCCATAGGTCGCATAGGGCACACCCTGACCGTTCGCGTCGAGCCCCGTCGTAGGCGGATCGTAGGTACCGAACCCTTCGAGCACGGCGTCGGAGGTTCGCGGGAGATCGGCGAGGAAAACGCGCCGTTCATCCGTGCCACCGACGATCAGCACCCCGTTCGCGAACCGTATCGGCGCATCCGGTCCGGCATTCGCGAGCCGCAGGATCGCACTCCTGAGGTCGAGGGCTGCAAGCCGTGCAGCATTTCCCGAAACGAACGTCTGCCGCGACGCGCTCGTCTTGCCCGCGTCTAGCGTGAGCAGCGTGTCTCCGACCGCATCGCAGAGGTCGACCCTGATCCCCTCGATTCCGAGTGCATCCGTCGCGATCTGGGCGAGAACAGTCGACACGCCCTGCCCGATATCGACAGCCCCGCTCCACAGCGTGACGCGACCATCCACGCCGAGCGTAATCCGCATCGCGCTCGGATTCGAAAGCGAAGTGTTGCCACAGCCGTACCACATGCACGCGATCCCGGCGCCGCGCTTGATCCTGTCGTTGTGCGCATTGTGCGCCTCCGCATCGGCCAGGGCCCTCGCCCACGCCGGCTTCAAGGCGTCGAGGCACTGCGGCAACCCTGCCGATGCCGCCAGCAACTGCCCGGTATAGGTGCGATCGCCGACGCCGAGCGCATTGCGCCGTCGTATCTCCCATCGGTCGATACCGAGCTTCTCGGCGAGATCGTCCATCAGTGTTTCGTTGGCGATCGAGGCCTGTGGGATACCGAAACCGCGAAATGCACCCGACGGCGGCGCGTTCGTATAAATGGCGCGCGTACGGTTGAGCACGTTCGGCACCCGATACGGGCCTGCGCCATGGATCGGCACGCGGTTGGCGACGGTCGGCCCCCATGAAGCATAGGCGCCCGTGTCGAAATCCCCCTCCATTTCGTAGCTGACGAGCCGCCCGTCGGCATCGGCGGACGCACGTGCGAAAATCTCAGCCGGATGCCGCTTGGTGGACGATGCCATGCTCTCGATGCGTGAGTAGACGATGCGAACCGGCCGCCCGGTGACGTGTGCCGCCAGCGCGAGGATGGGCTGCACGGAAACATCGAGCTTGCCGCCGAACCCGCCACCGCATGCTGTCGGCACGATGCGGACGCGCTCCTGCGCGATGCCGAGCACGCGCGCGACCTCTTCGCGATCCATGTACGGCGCCTGCGTCGTCGCAGCGACCAGCATGGTTCCGGGCCCGTCCGCGTCGGGGATCGCGTATCCTGCCTCGGGTTCGATGTAGGCGTGCTCAACGAACGCGGTCGTGAACCGGCCCTCCGCGACGACAGCGGCACCATCGCGAGCCCGAGGCGCGTCACCGTGTTTGAGGAATCCGCGCGTGAGCACGTTGTCTGGCAGATGCGCGTGCAGGGGAGGGGCACCGTCGGCCAACGCTGCCGCGACACCGATGACGGGAGCCTCCGGGGACCACGCGACTGGCAGATCGCCATCCCTGATGCCAGAAAGCGCCGCGCGCGGTCCGACGAGGGCCGCGATCGCCTCGCCCCGATAGCGGACGACCCCATCGGCGAACACGGGCTGATCCTTCGTCGTCGGGAATATGCCGAACGAATTCGCTCCCGGAACATCCGCCGCTGTTACGATGGCCACGAGACCGGGATGCCTCGACTTGAAATCCGCGAAATCACCGAACGAAAACCGCGCGCGCGCGTGCGGCGAGCGGACGACGCGCACGTCGAGTGCATCTGCCGGAGCGTGGT